>JALEMF010000110.1 GCA_022768005.1 Bacteroidales bacterium
CGATTGTTAACAACGTCTTCGTATGTACTTGATTTATAGTTGATTTTAACTTTATCGTCAGGACTGATTAGTTTTACATTATTGTGTTCAAAGTTACCTGAACCGTCACTTTGAACGGAAATTTCTCCGATAGAACCTAAATTATAGTCTGTAGCAGATATTGGTTGAGATATAGCAATACCAAGCAAACTGAGTAATATGAACCTTAGTTTCATAAAACAAAAATAAATATTATGTGTATATATACTGAGTAATATTTTTGCGCTCTCCGCCTCTGCTCTGACTTTATCCGCATCGCTGCTTGATGAGTTATGCCGATAACTTTCAATGCATTAACTTCTTGCGCAAATTCTGTGCAAATATAATATTATTTTCACTAATAAGAAACTTTTGTCCAAATATTTTTTATGCACGGTCACGGCTCTTATATATATATCAATATCTTCTGCTCAAATGGAAAAACCGTGTTCAAATAATATGAGTATCTGTTAAAATTCTTAAAAATATTAGATAAAAATTATAAATCAGTTTTTATTTTGTATATTTGCACTATAATAGTCCACAGGATTATTATAATTAGTTTTTCATAAGCAATAGATTTTGATTTGTAGCGTATGGTCGCCCTGTGAAGTGTGGCCATACGTTTTTTTCAGGCATTATAGAATGTGTGAAAATCCACGGGCTCTAAAATGCTTTATCCATTGTGCGAAGGAAAGCTGATATCATCAAGTGAAACAACAAAATTTTCGTAATTGTCTGCAATCATTTCAAGTGGTGAATATTCTCTATTTCCGTACCAAAAATTGTATTTTTTTACAGCTTCTATTGTTTCGTTTATAGACGAAACTATTACTGATATTTATGACTTTTTCGTCCATAGGCGAAAAAAAGTCCGATCTGTTCTACCTGTCAGACTTAATTTCAGCAGTTGAAGAACTGAGTAAATGCTCGGATTATGTAAATCATATCTTGAGCAGATGCTGTTTCACGGACTGAGTGCATAGCCCATTGTGCTGCACCCATATCCACTCCGCGGAGATTTATTTGTGAAGTAAGTTTATTACCGAGAGTAGAACCGCCTTCCACATCGCTATGGTTCACAAAGTACTGGTAAGGTACTTTCGCATCTTCGCATATTGTGCGGAACACGGCTGCCGAGTCTGCGTCAGACATATATTTACAGTTTGCATTTACCTTTATCACAGGACCGCCACCGAGTACGGGGTGATTTGTCGGGTCTTGTTTTTCCGGATAGTTAGGGTGAATACCGTGACCGTTATCGGCAGATACCATGAATGATGATGCTATTGCTCTGATGTAGTCTTCATTGTTACCGCCGAGTGCTTCATTAATTCTCTGAAGAATATGAGTGAGAACCGGTGAGCATGCACCTTGCTTGGTGCCTGAACCTGTCTCTTCATTATCAAAGATAGCCATCACCTTTGTCATACGAGTATCGTCGGAGTTAAGCAATGCTTCCATTGCGGAATATGCCATAGAGAGGTCGTCTATTCTGCCTGATGTGAGAAACTCGTTGTTTACGCCCACGAGGCAAGCCGGAGTGGTGTCGTAAAGTGTTAAGTCAAAATCAAGAATTTCATTTACGTTTACGTCAAGTTCTTTTGCCACAAGGTTCAGAATATAATTATTTTTCTCGGCGGCATCGTTAATGTGTGCTATCACCGGGAGCATATCTTTTTGCTTGGAAAGCGGATTGCCGGAGTTAACAGCTCTGTTGTAGTGAATGGCAAGGTGTGGGATAGTCAGCAGCGGACGATTAAATTTAACGAGGCGCGATTTCGGGTGGAGCGGATTTTTGCTGCGGAGAATTACTCTGCCGGAGATTGAAAGAGGACGGTCGAACCATGTGTAGAGGATAGGACCTCCGTAAACTTCGGTATTGAGTTTTACAATGTTGCCGTCACAGAGCATTTCTGATGCGGGCTTGATTCTGAATCCGGGAGAATCGCTGTGAGCGGTGATGATTTTAAATCCGTTGTAAATCGGCTCGGTAGCAGCGACGAAGGCAAAGATGGCGGAATCGTTTTGAGTGACGTAGTATTTGCCGCCCGGCACGATGTTCCATTTATCTTTTTGACACAGTTTTACGTATCCGTTGTTTTCAAGACGAGAAGCGATATTTTTTACTGCCCAAAAGTTGCAAGTGCTTTCGTCAAGAAATTTCATTAAGTCTTTTAGTTGAAGGTCTGTTTGTTGCATAGTGAAGTAGCGTTTTTTATGTTAGTTGCTCATTCTTAAGTTAGAGCGAGCGGGTTTTCCTTGGTTTTCCTGTTGACTTTCCGTAGTAGTGGCAGCAGGCTTTTTAGACGGTCCGCGATGTTTAGGTCCCGGGTCCGGCTCAGCCATAAGGTCAAGAAATTCCTGAGTGATGTTAAATACATCTTCAGGCGATGATGGCCGCAGGTTCGGGTACCATTTGAATTGCTGTAAAAATAGTTGAGATCGTTTAGCAAGGTATAGCGGAGTGATAACGCTTGACGTTTGTGGCATACATTTCATTTTTTCAACGTTATTGTTGATGAAAGTAGCCGTGAGGTAACTGCTTTCAAGCGATACCACTTTGTTATACGTAGAGTCACTTTCCTCAGGGAAAGATATTGCCTGCACATTTCCTGATACGTCAAGTTTGCGCAGATGTCCTTCATTGAAAGTTGCAAATATTTCTTTACCTGTGAGTTGCTGATAATAGCCCGGCTCTATCTCCTCAGCCATAAAGCCGAATTCCGGCAGCTGAGCGTAGTCAATGGTGGAGTCGTTAAGATGTATTTGTATTATATTTCCGAAAATCTGGCGGTTATCGCTCCAAACTATCGGGTGATGATTCATGTACAGCATAGAATCTTTCTGCTCGAATGTCAGAGAGTCACAGATGCCCTGCATATCCGTTCTGAAGAATTTTACGTGGTGTGCGGCTATGATGTAATGTGTAGTGTCAACGTATCCCATTGATAGTGAGTCCTTAGCCGGGCGTTCGTAAATAAGTCGGTACGAGCGGATTGTGTCGGAGTGTAAGTGGAGGGTATCGCCTTGTGAAAATTCGCGGACAAGAGCTTTTCCCGTCACGAGAGAACTATCGCTTATTTCATCGTAGTAGCCGTATTCTCCGGTGAGAATAAGATTGTTTACGGAGTCGGTAAGAATCATATTTCCGAACGCTTCACCTATTCCGTTTTTTCTATCGTAGAATATTGAGTCACCGGTGAGTGTGTTGTTGTTCTTAGTGACAACGAGTGAGCGATGGAAGAGGTTGGCGAAAGAAGTTTCAGTGTTGTAGATAGCCGAGTCTGTGAAGATTTTACCGTTTTTATTAGTGATGACGGACGGTACATCAAGTTCGGCAACGTGGGTGTGAGTGTTGTAGTAGAGATTGTCGCTGAATATTCGCAGAGTGTCGGCATCGCGGAGTGATGTTAACTGCACTCCGTCAGTAAACACTGCTTCTGCTGTTGTAGGGCAATATTCACCGTAGCGTGATGTAAGTCTGTTCTGCTTGTCGGTCAGTTCACCTCCCACTTCGTAGTAACCCAAGTCAATACTGAGGTCGTAATTGAAGACAGTGGTTTTCAGTTCCACATCGCGGTTTATGAGTCTTACATTTTTGCCGGGGTTGGCGTAAAGGACAGCAAGTTGCGTAGAGTCCGTATATACGAGTTCATCGGCATAAACAAATAGGGTGTCACCTTGCTCCATGTGTACGTTTCCGAAGGCTTCAATGGAGTTTGTAGCATCGTAAAAGTGTGCGCTGTCGCAGTACATGAACATACCTCCTTTTCTGAACTCGACGTTACCGGTGAGTATTTGGTAATCTTCACCTTCGTGTGCCATAAGTTCGTCGGCGCGTTCAAGGAAGATTTTACCTTTCTGGTATCTGTTGGCTGTAGGGATAGTAGGGACGATAGGAGTTTTGTCCTTTTTCTGAGTTTCAGCCGTGACGGTAGAGAAAATGAGTGTAATAAATACGATTGCGACGATTGCCATAGGTAGTCGTCGCAAAGTGTTATGTCTATTTTTATCAGTACTGCTCATTGAGCGTAAGTAATAAATTTTAGTATGACTTATTTGTTCCAGCCGGCGTGTTCGAATTCGCAATCATTCCAGCCGTCTTCAATTTTGACGTAAGTATCTTTGATTTTTTTGTCAATCCATTCCTTGATGATTTTTTCCTTTACGGATTTTTCATAAAGTTCCTTGATAGTCTGGAAGTCATCGGAGAGGTTTGCTTTGTGAGCCGGAATGCGAGTGGTTAATTTCACGATGGCTACTATTTCTCTGTTTCTCTTAGGGTCCATCATAATGAATGCGTCGGATATTTCTCCGGGCTGCATCTTGTTTACCACCTTTGCCACTTCTTGAGGCAATTCAGACATTTGGAAACGTGTAGTACCGTCATTTTCATTAGTCATCACACCTTCGCTGTAACGTGTATCTTTGTCCTGCGAGATAAATGGAGCGGCTTCTTCGAAAGTGAATTTGCCTGCTTTTATGTCGCTTACCACGGAGTCAAGTTTGTGAGTAGCCTTGATGAGGTCTTCGTCTGAAACTTTAGGGCGAAGCAGGATATGGCGGGTGTTGATGCGGTCACCTCGCTTTTCTATAAGTTGGATAATATGGTAACCGTACTGTGTCTCAACGATTTTTGAAACTTTCTTGGGGTCATTGAGGTTAAATGCCACTGCTGCGTATTCAGGTTCGAGGTGACCTTTGCCGAGGAAGCCGATTTCACCGCCTCTTACGCTTGAGCCGGGATCTTCGGAATACAAGATGGCAAGTGTTGAGAAGTCGGCATCTCCGCGGTTTACACGGTCAGCGTAGTCACGAAGTCTTGCTTTGACGTCTTCAATTTCCTGTCTTGGGATAGTAGGGTTGATAGTGATGATTTTTACTTCCACTTGGAGTGGTACGAACGGGATACTGTCTTCCGGAAGTGTTGTAAAGAATTTACGGACATCGGAAGGGGTGGTCTTAATATCTTTTACGAGACTGCGTTTTACTTGGTCAATACGGGATTGATTGCGGAGTTGTTCGCCGCGCCATTCTCTCAAGTCCGGAATAGTCTTGCGGAAGTATTCTTCAACCTTTTCTTTAGTGCCGAGGTTAGTGACAAGGTAATTAATCCATGAGTCCACCTGCTGGTGAATCATAGATTCCTGAACTTCCACAGTGTCGATATCAGCTTGATGCAAGAAAAGTTTTTCCACAGCCATCATTTCAGGTATCACGCAGTATGGTTTACCTTTGATTTCCTGTCGGTCGTATTGCATTTGCTGGTAAGTTTCTTCAATTTCGGATTTATAAATCGGCTGGTCACCGATAGTCCATGCAACTTCTTCCACAATGTTGTTTTGTGCCGAAATGTTTAGCGAAAATGCGATGGCGAAAAAGCCGAGTAATATTTTGTGTAGTCTCACTGTTTTCAATAAATTATATTAATAATGCCTATATCTGTGCAAAGTTACAATTTTTCTTTTACTTACACCTTTTAGTGTCGCATAAATTTATTAATAGTCTGTTAAAATAAGATAATCCGGAGAAATGTCATTCAAGTGCGCAATTAATCGTGATTTCTCCATTATCTTCCGCTTCTTTGAGCAGGTCGATGCGCAGTTTTCTGTCGTACTGTGCTCGTTGTTGGTACGCTAAGATGTCCTTGATGGTCTCTTCAGCGTATTGGTACGGCATAATGTTTCCTGAGGTGACGTATTCCGAAATATATAACAGATACGTGAATCCGCCTTGTGAGATTTCCACCTTATCGTGCGATGTAAGGAAAGCGTTGGGGTTGCTGCCAAAGTCTTCAGGTATCAGTGCTTCAATTCTTTCCCAATCCACCCAGCGGTCTTTGAAATAGTCGTAGTGGATAGCACCGTTAAGACATTCTTTTTCAAGTTTGTCTATATCTTCGGTTTTATCGGAGCAATAAAGTTTTTTTGCCTTTTTCAAGGCAGGAGAGTCGTTAGGAATCTTGAGGTAAATACCCTTTATGATGGGTCTTTGCAGGATTAATTCGGCCTTATGGCTGTTGTAATATGCTTCAATGGAGTCCTTTGATAAAGAATTTTTAAGGTGGTCGTCGTACATACGTTTGCGGTACTCGTAGGCGATAAGGTCGTTGCGGTACTGTTCTGTCATACGGTCTATTTCAGTGAGGTCTCCGATGTTTCTTGCAGCTATCTCACTGATGAGGTGGCTGTCTATCCACGAGCGGATAAATGCCCTTGAAATTTTAGTACTGTCCTCCGGCGGCAGTCCGGCAGGCAGTTCTTTTTGCAAGTCCTCCTTTGTCAGATTTGAGTGTCCTATGGATACTAAAACATCTCCGCTGCCGTCTCCCTTAGTTTTAGTGCAAGCTATGAGAAAGAAAGTGAGGAGGGCGACAACGGAGATGTTTATGATATGTGTTGGCTTTGTCATAATCTTTTTTCTTTTCATTTATGACTGCAAATATAGTGTTTTTACACGATGTTGCAGTCAGTGATTATGACAAAATGTGTCTTACTTCAAGTTTTTGAGAACTTTTTTGTTTATTTTGTACTTATGTTCTGCTTTAAGGCTTTCCACCCACTTGTTCTCAAGGTATGTCTGGTAGTCAGCGATAACAGCACCTCTTACGTCGGCAGCCTCTTGAGGTTGGTCAAGAACAGTGTAAGCGTATGGGAAGTAGTAAGCCCAGCGACCGTTGTTTTCAGGCTTTGGAGCGCCGAAACCAACTGCGTCAACGATAGGATTTTCACCCTTGGCAGCGATTACTTTTTCTACTTTTACGTCTTTGCCGAAATGTTTGCGCATCGTCTTTACCAATGTGTCGGCAGCGATAGTGTTTTCTGCGAGGAATGAGAGGGCTTCGTTCTTAACTGAGTCGCTTGATGCAAAGATGATGTAGCCTTTGAATTTAGGAGCGTCCCATTTGTATTTATCCTTGTTCAGTAAGAAGAAGCGTTCAAGACCGTCTTTGTCCTTGGATGCTTTATCCCAAACTTTGTTGTTACTAACTTCGAAGAGGAGAATACCATCGTGGTACTCGTTGAGCAAGTTACGGTATTCGGCATTTTCAGCAGGTAATAAGTCTGTTTCGATGTCTGCAACTGTTTTGTCAATCATTTCGTAGCAGTGTGATGAGATAGCTTG
The DNA here is from genome assembly GCA_022768005.1 of Bacteroidales bacterium. GTDB lineage: Bacteria > Bacteroidota > Bacteroidia > Bacteroidales > Muribaculaceae > CAJUPY01. The sequence goes on from JALEMF010000110.1 coordinate 7,147, forward strand.
ATTTACGTCTGAGCCGGAAATCTTGGCGATTCGCGGCATAGTGGAAATCAATTCTCCGAGAGAAATTTTATTGCCGGTGTTGAATGAAATTATAGGTCTCGCATCGTTGTAGTATTTAGCAATGAGAGTAGAGTCATATCCACCGTTTGCATCAGCGTAATTGATGACTTCGTTGTAAATATCTTTGTCAATGGCAGGTGCGAATTTGTCGCGAAGTTGCTTAATCTTGGCATTGCGAGGCTGAAGAGCTCTTTCATCGTTGTTTATTTGATTTTCAAGCATTTTGCGAGATTCTTCAAATGAAGGGATACCTTTGTGTGCCAATTTGTGGATAATGTGGTATCCGTAAGATGTAGCGAACGGCTTTGTGATTTCTCCGTCTTGAGCGTTAAATGCAGCTTCTTCAAATGGCTTAACCATACGTCCTGTGCCGAACCAATCAAGTTTACCGCCGTTTCTTGCGCTACCAGGGTCTTCTGATTCGCGGCGAGCCACGTCTTCGAAGTCAGCACCGTTGATAAGCACGTTATAGATAGAGTCAATGGCTGCTTTTTGTTTTTCAGCTTGTTCTGC
>JALEMF010000123.1 GCA_022768005.1 Bacteroidales bacterium
GCTCTATTCGCTTTTTCTTTCAGTAGCGCTTTTGCTGCTGAAGTTGTCTATAAAATTGTTGAATTTAATAAATCCACTCAGGACTTTATTCTTTCTCCTGCGGGAATGGTGCCTCAGGATTCTTGGGCTTACTTTCAGAATGATTACGGTGCGACTACCGGTAATCGCTATAATCAGATTCCGAGAAACAATAAGGCTATGCTTACCCTTGAAGGCTGGAAGGGGTGTACTATCAAGAGTATTACTCTGAGTATGTGTTCAAATAATAAGTCCGGTCAATTCGGGCTGACTGTTGCTGATGATACCGAGCAAATTTACAAGCAGAGTTCGGCGGACTTTGCAAGTGATACTTGGTTCGGACAATGGGTGTCAAAGGACCTTAATGTGTATGTTGACCTTAAGAAAGAAATTAATGCTCCGGCTTTGACTTCTGATGTGTGTGTTATCACTGTTCAGGGGGGAACAAGTGAGGGCTCTGTTTACCTTAACTCAATCGCTATTGAATACGATGCTCCTGATGATGTAATACTTGAATCTCCGCTTGGTTGGTCATTCACTAAGTTGGGTAAGAAAGATGTTCTTAATGACGGTGACGAAGTGATGATTTACCGAAACGGCTGTGCTGCAGCGGATTTTGACGGTATGGAACAATCTCATTACCTTGATGTGGTGGCAATAGCATCTACAAGTGATGTCAATGATCCTGATGTGCTTCGCTTTACTCTTAATAAAACTGCTGACGGATTTTGGACTCTTACCGATCAATTCGGCAGAAAATTAGGTGCTACAGGCAAACAGGCTCTCGCTTGGAACGAGGGCTCTACGCTATGGTCAATAGAATTGGGCTATGACGGTGCTACGATTACTAATTCAAATACTGCATACGGTACGCTTAGATACAATGAACCTACAAGCGGTTATACTCGTTTTGCTCTTTACACTTCCAAATCTCTTCCACTCCCGTTCTTGTACCTTAAAGGCGCTCAGAAACAGCCGTCGGTAACTCGTTCTCTTACGTTTGAAAGCACGGAGGTTACTGCCGATGTGGAGGAAGGACACATCGTGTTAAAGCCTGAAGTACAGCCGTCTGCCGTGACAGACAGCCGCATTATCTGGACTATCGATAATAGTGAGGTGGCAACTGTTAACGGTGGCTATGTCACTCTGCTCAAAGAAGGTACTGCTACTATCACTGCTGCTGCTTACGATGGCGGAGCGGTAGCAACTGTTCATCTGACAGTGACGGATAACTCCGGTGTAGAATCCGTCGCTAATGATGACAATGCTGTCATAACTCGCAAGGTGCTTGAAGGCTCGAAGATTGTGATTATCAAGGGTGATGAGAAGTACGATATTAACGGTGTGATTTGCAAATAATAAGTAAGTCGAAATTTTTTCATATCTGCAGCCTCTTTACAGATCGTAAAGGGGCTGCGCTTTTTATTATTGGGAATATAGCAACAAGTTTAAGCGCTTTAACGCATTGTTAAACAATAAGTTAATGTTTATAACTGTCAAACTTAGAAATACGTTTTGACAGCAAAAAGGAATTGATCAATAAATATGTGCTTGAATGCGGCTATATTATTCTGCTCATAGAACATCAGCATTGCCTTTTTATAGTCAATAGAATCAACTGTACGAAACGATATCGGGCAATATCCGTTGGCTATTAGTATGCCATTGCTAACAATTCGTGCTGTACGTTTATTCCCATCTGTAAATGCCTGAATGAAACTGAGCAAAACAAGTGCAAGGAGCGCCTTCTCAAAAATATTGCTCTTACTATTTATAAGCCGTACGGAATCTTCAAGAGCCTCGCGGATTTGAAATTCGTTGTCAAGCGGAGTATAATTTGTACCTGTTATACCAACACGGCGATGGCGGATATTTCTCTCGACACCTAATTCTTTAGTGAGTAATGCATGGATATCTTCTATTCGTCTTACTGTTAGAGTCTTAAGGTAATCGGGAACGTCGAGAATAAAGTCAAGGGCATCTTTATGGTTTAGGAGCATCACGGCTTCATCTTTAGTTTTGCCGCTTGCTGTCTGTTTTTCTTTCAGGAGGCGTTCCGTTTCAAGTAGGGAATACGTATTTCCTTCAATTTGGGAAGATTTCCATGATAGATCAATACCAAGTCGCTCCATCTCCTTGCGGTATTCCAATTCAGACATATCGGAAAGGTGTTGATGGAAAAGATCTTGAGCATTGTTGAGTATATCTAATTCCTCACGTGTGAATAGGTTAACTATGGGAAGAATATCATTGATGAGGTCAAAATTGAAAGAATCTTGTACTCGGCGTTCATCAATATCCTTGTCAAAATATGTATCAAGATTTAGCTCCATAGTCACGTGAGCCTGAGGTGTCAGTCGATAGCGGGTGGCAGGACCGCGACCGATAACTTCGATATATCCTTTTTTAATACTATTACTGTCCGCTAAACATTTTGAGTTGAATAAAAATGTTTAGCGGACAGTAATAATTTTTTTGGGGAGGACAATTATTTTTCGTAATTTTGTAACTGCATATCGTCGCGGAGTCCGATATGGGCGAAGCGGCGGGTGCAAATGACATATAAAAAGCGTTTATCGCGCTTGTTCTTGGCCACACAGAACTTAGCAACTTCAATCACAGTCAAGGATACAGCAACGATAGGCGCC
>JALEMF010000128.1 GCA_022768005.1 Bacteroidales bacterium
TTACGACGATTTTATTACAGAAACAGCACTTTTTGCTCAACAATTTTAACAAGATTTTAATCTCTATTAATCGGATTGCACCGCTATAATCTTCTGAGTACTAAGATTATGTGTCCTGATTATGAAATATTTACTTGTGAGTGTAGATATTTATTACACTCTCTTACTAAGAGATAGTAATTTGCTTTATAAGAAGATGTAGTTTTTACTGAACTTACCTCTCCGAGGTGCGCAGCTTGAGGGGTGTCTGTCACCGCATGGCGCACTTACGTGCTTATACGGTGTTTCTTACAGCCGAGCCTCGCCGAGGCTCTTAACAGGTGTAACTTCTTTAGTATCAGACAGAACTAACCTCTCCGAGGTGCGAATCTTGATAGGGGTGTCTGTCACCGCATGTCGCACTACGTGCTTATACGGTGTTTCTTACAGACAGAGCCTCGCCGAGGCTCTTAACAGGTGTGATTTTCTTTTTTAATTGAGGAGGACGAAAGCAGCCCATTTGTCCGGACTGTAACCTTTATTACGGAGTGAAAGTTGTGCATTTTTCAGTGCTGTGTCCGGAGTGTCACCGGCGATAAGGTTTTTGTAAAATTCTGTCATAAGGGTGCAAGTCGCGCTGTCATCTACGCTCCATAGGCTCATCAGAATGCTTTTTACTCCTGCTAACTTGAATGCGCGTTGCAGTCCGTAAACGCCTTCGGAGTTGTATTCACCTAATCCTGTTTGACATGCGGAGAGAACTACCAGTCGGCAGGCTGTGAGGTCCAGTTTGCTTATCTCGTCGGCACGGAGTATTCCGTCAGTTTCATTTATAGAGGCAACTATTGTGTCGTTTGACCAGTATTTCTGTGAGCCGGCGAAGAGCAATCCGGAGTTTTGCATCGGGTTCGTGAAAGCACCGGAGTCGTGGAAAAATCCGTGAGTGGAGATGTGGAGAATGTAATCGCGTTTTCCGGAGCGATTAGTGAAAGACTTTTCAGTGGCATTTATTCCGGAGATGACAGTGGCGTTATTTCCGTTCGCTTGCAGTAAAGATGCGATTTGTGTCACCTCGGTCAGTGATTGTGGCAACATTCCTATGATGTCGCCTCTAAGAAGTCCGCGAGTCTGTGATACAGCGGAGTGTATGGCGCTAATGTCGCCGTATTGTATTCCGCCCCAAAGGATAGTACGGTGGTTATGTATTTCAATTTTGTCAGCAGAAGCGGAAGTGACGATGTCAGCCGGAGAGCCTACGAGGTGAATGTTAGCAATATCGGCAAAGATATGCCCTGAGTCGTCAACAGGCAGTGCGGTGAATGCAATCTGATTGAAAACGCCTGCAGTAGAGAGATACACGTTTTTGCCTTGCAGTAGCGGAATGATATTGCTGAAGATGCGAGTTACGGCCGCATTATCTACATAAATTTCTCCGTGAGAATTAATCAGCAACTTAATCTCACTTTCAGAGCAGATCGGCTGATAAGTCACCTTTCCTGACTTATTCATCAGCAAAGCGAATACGGAATTATTAACCTCTGCGATTTGCATCACAATATCGTTATCGTCAAGGTGTTTACGCAGTTGATTGATAGTAATATTGGAATTTTCATTTTGGCGTCGGAAGTCACGGCAGCCGTTTGCAATAAATGTTTCCAGTTCCGCCAATTCTTTCTCAATGTTTTTCTTTCGGAGATAGTTGCCGGGACCGGAAGCATATTGTCGTGCAACGAGTTCTTTTGACAAACTGACGTATTTGTTGTATTTTTCCGTAAGACTTTTATCGCCGATATCAGCGATAGCGTTAGTAATGGCAGTTTCGGAGCGTAATAAAAGTCCGCGTAAAAACATATTGTTTTCGAAGCAAGTAGCGGCAAGGTCATCAGAAGGGTGTCTTGCCAAGAGACTGTTAGCGTAATCAAAAATAGGTTTGAACTTATCAATAAAGTATTCACGTTGAGCGGCAGTCATACCGGTGAAGTTGTTGGCAATCTGCTCGCGTAACCCTTTGCATGCACGGATAACAGTGCTACAAAGTTTGTCAATATCCCCGTCAGCCTCAAGGTATTTGAATTCCATAAAGTGGGCAACGGCATAGTCAATATCGTTTGATTTGTAAGTTTTGTCAATGTACCAAAGATACTTTTTGAGCAGACGTCGTCCATTGTCAATGTCGTGCATCTCGTAGCAATGCTCGGATAAGTTGCCGAACATCTGATATACAATAGGGTTAAATTCCTCTTTGAAAGCAAGTCGGAGAGCGTATTCAAGGTAAAAGCGGGCAGCAATACAGTCACCTTGTTCAAGGAGCATACGGATAAGTTCGTTAATTATTTTAAGTTTAAATATCGGGTTGTATTTATTAGAGAAGAAAATATCATTCAGATAATCCACCATTTCACAGATAGCCCCGTGAGGGTCCGTTAAGTATTGCCCTTGGATAAGTTCGTATTTAAATCCGTCTTTAAGGGTGTGAGTCTCAAGAAAATATTGTAAACTCTCGTCATCAAATTCTCTTGTTATACTGTCAATCATCGCCCAATTAATATCTTCTTGCAGCTTTTTCAGTTTGACATATTGCTTTTTCACATTGGCTATATCACCCATTTTAAGGTAAATACGGAATTCTTCCTTAGATAGATTTTGGTTGTAATAGTTAGTCATATTATTGACGAAAGACTCCGGGACGTCTTCCGGGCACTCTTCCTTAAAAGTTGTATCCAAATAAGAGTGAAGTTTGCCATATTGCTCCAATGCCTTGGGATAATCACCGGTGTTTACGTAGCAGTCAGCGAGATTATAATAGAATTCTACAATATTTTCATCGTCAGGTTGATAATCTTTCTTTATATCAATAAAAGCGACGGCAGCGTGGTAATGCTTATCTTCAACAAGTTCGCTGAATACTTTGTCTGACATTGAATAGTTAAAAATATGCACGGCATCAGGAAAAAGAATCTCAGCACCAAACAGGAGTATTCCGATACTTATCACGGCTCCTATAATCCACATAATTATATAGATGTGAAATGCGAGGAAGTAATATAATTCAGCGAAAAAATTGCTGAAAAGAAAACGTTTCCAGAGTGATTGTTTGTTGTTATCGGAATTATTCATAACTTTACGCTGTAAATGGGACTTAGTGATACAATAGAATATTTACTCGTTTTTGCGGTGTGTTGTATTTTGTACATTACTTTGTACAAGCATTATGCAAGGAAACTTTCATGGGCGTCGTCTTTTATGGGGGCGCTCGGTGCTGTATTTGTCGGAATAGTATTCATTGTCTCTAATCCCATAGGATTATATATTTTATTTTTTATTGCTTCGTACATTATTCTTACTCTTAAGGATATGCTTTAGGTCAAATCGTACCCCTTCCGCTAAATTTATGCTTTCCTCCCGGTTTATTTCATTTTTATCCATACGGACGAAAATGCAACTTTTGGGATAGATACTGTCCGTTATCAGTGACACGCTGTAGTATCTTTTCACAGAATCATTTTCAGTCATAAAAATGGAGGATTTTAATCGATTGCCATTTACGACAGTGTCAGTAAACGATTCTTCTTGTATTTTCCCGAAACGACGTCTGAAATCCGGGTCTATCTGTTTGAGCGCAAGGGTTATAACTGTGTTAAATGTTCTCATATCCGGCTTGAAACTCACAGCTCCGGAAGAAAGACAAACAGTGGATAGGGAATCTTTTGAAATTAGCGTAGGTTCTGTAATCACTAAGAAGTCTTCAAAAATGGTATCTATATCATTATTGACTTTTTCCCACTTTCTGTCGGATTTGAAGATAATATAGCCGTCACTTATTTCACCATCTTTAAGGTCAAGAGCGGAAATAGGAGTATAGACGCTATATACGACATTTTCGTGAGTCTTGTAGAATC
>JALEMF010000127.1 GCA_022768005.1 Bacteroidales bacterium
GTACATTGAAATATTTTGCATAACTGTTTGCACGTTTTGCACCGCCCACATCAGGTGTAGCAATTACCATATCCTCTAATTTTAGTGATTCAATGTACGGAATAAATACTGAAGAACCATACAAGTGGTCAACAGGCACATTGAAGAATCCTTGGATTTGGTCTGCGTGCAAGTCCATCGTAATCACGCGGTCAACACCGGCAGCACTCAGCAAGTCCACTACTAATTTTGCAGCGATAGATACTCTCGGCTTATCCTTACGGTCCTGACGCGCCCAACCGAAATACGGTATTACAGCGATAATTGACTTTGCAGAAGCACGTTTTGCAGCATCAATCATCAGCAATAACTCCATAAGATTGTCTGTAGGAGGAAATGTAGATACTACGAGATAAACCTCGCAACCACGGATTGATTCTTCAAATGATACTTCGAACTCACCATCGGCAAAGTGCTGAATATTCATCTTACCGAGTTCAACACCAAGTTCATTGCAAATCTCTTCTGCCATATAGCGCGAATTCGTGCCGGCAAAAATTTTAAATGGAGGTAACATACAATTTTAATATGTAGGTAGATTAAATTATAGTGCAAAGTTAATCATTTTGTTTTGCTTAAACACTCTATTCTACTTTCTTTTTTTTAGAGCATTTTTCAGCGTGATGCGCTATCTTCCACATTACCGCACTGTTATGAGGTATTTTTGTAGCAAAAGGAATCTGCGAAGAAAGCACTTTTTTTGCCTTTTCACCCGTCAGAAGTTCAGTCGCCTCAATTTCTCCTTCTGGTATATTAAGCATTTTCAGTGCCAAGTCCGGAATGTTTATCTCCACATCAACGTCTATATTATCGAAATTCACAGCAATCACAATAGTCGCCTTTTCATCACCGCGAAGATATGCAAATTGACGATGTGGATTAAACTTGCCGTTATTATAATTGACGTACATCAAGTCAAAAAACATTCCCGACGAAATAGCGGACTCGGTATTGCATATATTGAGAATTGTTGAATACAACTTTCTCAGACTTTTTTCTTGCTTGGTGAGCTTGGAAATTCCCGGTTTACCTTCGTTATACCATCTTCTTAAAGTAGGTACACTCCAGTAATCAAAGATTGTAGTACGGCCGTCAAGTCCGCTAAAGCCTTCCGCTTCAGCAGCCTTTTCGCCAAGTTCCTGCCCCATATATATCATCACAGGTCCGGTAGAAATAGTGGAACTTACTATCAATGACGGAGTTACCAAGTCAGCATTTCCGGCAAATTGCATTGATGCAAAACGCTGCTCATCGTGGTTCTCAAGGAAATTAAGCATCTTGTCACCAATTCCGTCAACGGCTTGCCAACAGTTCGTAATCTGAGCGGCGGAAACCTGAGAGCATTGTATTCCTCGCAATGTGTCGTACAGGTTCACCTTATCGTATAAGTAATCAAAGCCCACATTGATAAACTCACGGTACAAACCTACGTCATAAATTTCCGCAATAAACAATATTTCCGGATATTTTTCGCGCACATTAGGTATTGCCCACTTCCAAAACTCCGTTGGCACCATAAACGCCATATCACATCGAAACCCGTCAATGCCCTTTGATGCCCAATACCTCAATACATTAAGCATCTTAAACCATACCGGAGGTATAGGCTCAAAATGCCGTGAACCGTCACCGTAGTCCACACCATAATTCAATTTTACCGTTTCGTACCAATCATTTTGTGAAGGAAAAGCAGTAAAACAATCATTTCCTGATGCCTTGGCGGGAAATTCCGTGTAAGCAGCCTCACCTTCACCAAGATAAATACTCGGTGAAAACTTTTGGCGAGGAATATAATAGAAATCGTTTTTAGGAGAGAAAAAATACGTATTATCATCATTGACGCCAAAGTCCTCTATTCCGGAAGGTTTCACATCGGAATGATAGCGACGGGCAACGTGATTAGGCACAAAGTCTATAATAACTTTCAGCCCGGCATCATGAGTCCTTTTTACAAGATTCTCAAACTCCTCCATTCTGTCAGGCACATCAACCGCTATATCCGGGTCAATATCGTAATAGTCACTGATAGCGTAAGGACTACCCGCCTTGCCCTTCACAACGTATGGATTATCACGGACAATACCGTACTGAGAATAATCCGTAGCATGAGCGTGTTCTATGACACCGGTGTACCAAACGTGAGTTACGCCTAAATCCTTAATTGATTTCAGTACTCGAGGCGTAATATCATTAAGTTTTCCTACGCCGTTTTGCTCTATATCACCGTTGGGAACGCACGTTTCACAAGTATTTGAGAACAAGCGTGGCAAAAGCTGATAAATTACAGGCTTCATATATAATAATCTTATTTGTATCGTTTCACTTTTCTACAAAGGTACGGATTTTTTCGCTAACTTTGAAAATCTGTTACTAAATTATAATAATACAATAAGAATATGCACCACCCTTTCATTTAACACTTTCGCTACATAGCGACTTTATTATGTACTGAACCTGCGATTAAAATTTTTCTACTTCCTAACTACCAAAATTTAACATTTTAATAATGGTCAAATAAGAAAAAAAGATGTAACTTTGCAGCCCGATTTGAGAGATTATATGACTGGTAAAAATTTTATAAGTCGGCTAAAGCCTTGGATGCTGCCGATAGCTATGATTTCCGGAGCCGTTTTTCATGAATGGATAGGTTATCTTTCACCATTTGCTCCCTACCTTATATTTACAATGTTGCTGATTACCTTCTGCAAGGTTAAGGTTTCAGAATTTTCTGTCACAAAGCTTTCGTGGACTTTAATTGCAGTACAGGTAATAGGTGCGTTATTAGTCTATTACTCTATCAGTCCGTTCAATAATGATCTTGCGATAGCAACTTTTATATGCGTATTCTGCCCTACTGCCACTGCAGCACCGGTTGTAACCGGTATGCTCGGAGGCAATGTTACAAAACTTGCAATATATTCCATCATCAGCAACATAACTGTTGCTGTTTTATCCCCTATTCTTTTCAGTATTCTCGGTAGTCATGCCGATGTATCCATCTGGAATGCCACACTACGAATTTCCGCGAAGGTAATGCCTCTGATTATAGCCCCGCTTATGCTGGCATTAGTAATGAAAAAGGTTATACCAAAGTTACACAAGACTATATCCGAGCATCAATCAGTATCATTCTATATATGGGCGGTGAGCCTCCTTATAGTGGTGGGAAATGCAGTGAGTTATATCATCAAGCACCACGAGGATATTACCACGATGGTACTAATGGCATTTGCAGCACTTGCCGTGTGTTGTATTCAGTTTTACATTGGCAGAAAGTTCGGTGGAAAATACGGTGACAAAATTTCCGGTGCGCAAGGCTTGGGACAAAAGAATACCGTACTCGCTATCTGGATGGCACTCACATTCTTTAACCCTGTCACATCAGTAGGTCCTGCCGCATATATAGTATGGCAAAATTCAATAAACAGTTATCAACTTTGGCGCAAAAGCCGACACAACAAGATGTAATATAACGCTTTTACAAATCAAAATTCATATATATGGAAGAAAAAATGACGTTCAAAATGTGGTTCACCCTTATAGGACTCACATTCTGCACATTTATCTTTAACACTTCAGAATTTATACCCGTAGGACTGCTTACAGACATTGCTAAGGACTTTAATCTGACGGAAGCCGGTGCCGGAATGCTTATCTCAGTTTACGCATGGATGGTAATGCTGCTATCACTGCCGCTAATGGTGATGACATCAAAAATGGAACTTAAAAGGCTTATGCTTATTCTTGTAGGACTATTCACAGTGTTTCAGGTATGTTCATTTTTATCAACGAGTTATGCAATGCTGATGTTTTCCCGTATAGGAGTAGCATGTACACACGCCATCTTTTGGTCAATCGTATCGCCGCTTGCAGTAAAACTCGTACCTCAACGATTTCATGCAGTAGCACTCAGCACCATTGTTACCGGCTCAAGTATAGCAATGATACTCGGTATGCCTCTGGGCAGACTTATAGGACTAATGTTAGGGTGGCGCATGACATTCCTCAGTATAGGAATATTCAGTTTTATATCTCTCATATACATCAGTTTCACTTTACCAAAAGTGCAAAGTGACGGAAAGTTTTCAATGTCACAAGTACCTGTGCTGCTGAAAAACAAGGCATTGGTAACCATCTATATTTTGGCTCTGACAATACCGATGGCACACTACACAGGCTACGGCTATATAGAACCGTTCTTGCTTAAAGTGGCAAACCTGGGTGAATCTGCTATCACTACACTCTTGATGATTTTCGGCATAGCCGGTTTCGGAGGAAGTATTCTTTTCGCAAAGTATTACAATAAAAATACGACAGTGTTTAACTACATCTCAATGATAGCATTAACGGTCTCACTGCTTCTTTTCAAATTATCATCTCAGGACATCAGTACCACATTAATAGTGCTTATCGTGTGGGGAATTTCCATGACTGCATTCAACGTAGCTATGCAAGCTGAAATAATAGAACGCTCGCCAAAAGCAGGCACAGCTGTGTCAATGTCAATATTTTCGGGAATATACAACCTCGGTATCGGCTGCGGCACATTCGTCGGTGGAGAAGTATGCTTATATCTCGGTATTCCGTTTATTGGCTATATAGGCGCAATAATCGCAATTCTTGCAATAGTGTTGCTAAAAACCGGCGTACTTTCTTTGCCGGCAAGAAAATAAATCAGCAGAAATATTAACTTAATTAACTACCAGGAAGTGATATACCAATAAAAAATTGTATCTTTGTGGAAAGATACAATTTTTAGAACTAACTAAACATCAATGGACGATATATATAATGTGTTAATGAGCCTGCCACTCCTCAACGGAATGAGCAGAAACAAAATGCTTGAAATAGCAGGTAAGACAAAATTTCACTTTCTAAAATTTGAACCGAATCAAAAAATCATTACAGCCGGGACCCCTTGCACACACTTGAGATTTATACTCTCCGGAAGTGTTGTTTCCACTACTCAATACACCTCAAATACAGGAGTAACCATAAAAGTGTCCCAGACTATTGATGCCCCGACAGTGCTATGCCTTGAGCATCTGTTCGGTCCGGTCACTACCTATCCATGCGATATCACTACGATAGAAAAAGTAAACGGTTTGCAAATAACCAAGAGCGATTACATCAAACTGATATGTTCAAACCAAATCCTGAATTTCAATTATCTCAACGCACTTTCAACAATGGCACAAAACAAAATGGATACCATTGCAATATGCTCAACTAAAAATATTCAAGACAAATTGGCTTACTTTATCAGTATGGCTACTAAAAAACAAAGCCGAAATATTGAAATATCTCCGGTGACCGGTGAGCTTAGCGACTTCTTTTGCTGCACTATAGATGAGTTTGCATATTCACTTGATGCTTTAACCACACTGGGACTGACAAATTACTCAAATTCCACTTTGAAAATATGTTCAAGAGACGAACTTTTGAACATTTTAATGGCAATATAATATGTATATAGTAGTTAATTAATATTAATGGTAATATTCCGATATCGCCATTACCCCCCCCATTTAATCACCTTAATATCAACATGTTATCTAAATATCTTCAAACATCATCAATATTAAATCGCGTACCTCTTCTAATACAAAATGGTTACAACATATTGCACAGTTCTGCAAAAAGTTGCACCTTTGCAATGTGTTTTTCATAGTATTAGATTAAGATAAAGGTTTAGGTTATAGGTTGTCGTGAGACAACCTATTTCTGATTTTACACGTATGGTTCATTAAAAAAAGCATATTTTTTAATAAAAAAATCGCATTCCCTGTAACAAAACACAATCCTTCATCGTTTATACAGCAAAAGAAAGAAAAAAATGGATTCAAATACATTCACATCATTATTCATCACACTCAGAGACCGTCTGCGGACAATCTCGTGGCGATACCTTGAAAATGATGATGATGTAGATGATGCGCTCCAAGATATGTTTATCCGCTTATGGAAACACTCTGAAAAGTACAAAGATGAGAGTCAAGCCACGGGAGCGATGGTAACTTCAATTAAAAACATCAGCATAGACCATATCAGAGCTAACAACGCACACCCCCATGCTGATATCTCCGAAGCAGACTCAGTCCTTACTCAAGATGACAATTCCACAGGCGAAACTATCAAGGAAATTGACAGCATTATTGAATCTACATTAACTCCTCAGCAGCAAAAAATCCTCTACCAAAGAGACCGAGACGGCTGGGAATACGAAGATATAGCCAAGTACCATAATCTTTCTGAAACAAACATTAGAGTAATACTTAGTCGCGCACGAAAAAAAGTTCGTGACATATACAATAAGCAATATGAAACGCATTGATGACAAAACAATAGAACAGATACATCAACTGATAGATGCCTACTTTGATGCAAGAACTACACTTGAAGAAGAAACTCTCCTCAGGCAAATCCTGGCTAACGTTGATGTTTCCACGCCTAAAATCCAAGAGGCTCGTGCCGTGTTAGGTCTCTTTGCTTACAAAAGAAGGAATACAGCCGGCAAAAAGAAACTTGCAGTTCAATTCAAGCGAATAATGAAATACGCTGCAATTATCGCAGTATGTGCAGTCATAGGTGTAACGGTCACAAATAAGATTATTGAAGGTGAATCCACTAAAAATATGGCATGGATAGGAGGTAAAGTTGTGACAGATGAAGATGTTACACTCAATCTTCTGAACGAGCAACTGCAAGACATAGCAACGGCTAATGAAAACACCTTTGATATGGTTGCAGAAAATTTCAACGATGTATCCCAAGCACTAAAATAACATATAGCACTATGAAAAAATTTTT
>JALEMF010000045.1 GCA_022768005.1 Bacteroidales bacterium
TGATGCCGGTCCTGTTACTCATTTCATACTTTGTATCCAATAGGTTTTTTATAATAAATATCGGCACTATGCTCGTATGTATAAGCGCAGTACTCACATTTTGCCCATTGAACTTTTTTTCTGACCCTGCACCGGAAGACAGTGTAAAAGTCAAGATAATGTCGTATAATGCGTATAATTATAAGCCATATAAGGACAATATTTTCCCGGTAGATTCATCTCTGACTATATCCGCAATAATTGAGTCCGGAGCAGACATAGTATGCATTCAAGAAGGCACATTACCGGAATTAGTCAGCAAAAAACATTCACACGCTACTGACAAGCAAGTTAAAACCATTTGCCGAATATACCCTTATAGAATTACTGACACTGAAGGTATTTCAACACTATCCAAATACCCTGTCAAACTCATCAGTTCTCCATTCATTCCCGGTGAAACAGGTAACCTGCAAATTTTCCAATACGACATAAACGGAATACCACTCAAGATATATAATATCCATCTCCAATCCTTCGGACTAAACAAGAATGATAAGGACTTATATATCCAACTCACCAAAGGTAATGCAAACAATAATATACGCCGTACAAAAGGACAACTTTTAGGTAAACTTCACGCCTCATTTATGCACCATGCGAAACAAGCGGAAGTTATCCGCACAGTTTTGGATAAAGACACGGCGGAAAACGTTGTTTTATGCGGTGATTTCAATGACATACCCGGTTGTTATGCCTTACGAACTATTAAAGGCAATGATATGTACGACAGCTTCAAAAAATGCGGATTAGGTCCTAACATCACTTATCGAGACAACAGATTTTATTTTCATATTGACCATTTCCTTTGTAAAAAGGGTGTCGCTACCACTGATATTCGAGCCATACACGCCGGTGCATCTGACCACTTCCCGATTATGGCAACCGTGCATTTACCTAAAAAGAGTGAAACCAAACTGAATAAGTAATCATCATCGACAAATAGCATAAAAATGATACATTCATTAAACTCTCTCAGATTAAAACCCGAAATCGCTTACGACGATACTCGACTCAAAATATATTTATCCACAGCACTCGACATTGACGTAAACAAAATATCCGACATCGTCATCACTAAACGGTCTATCGATGCAAGACAACGACAAGTGATTGTTAATCTTTCCGTTAACGTCTATATTGAAGAAAAAGCGCCCGATCATCCGCTTGGACTGAAAATTAACTACAACGATGTTTCAAATAAGCCTTCAGTAACTATCGTCGGTGCAGGTCCGGCAGGACTTTTTGCCGCTTTAAGACTTATAGAACTCGGTATCCGCCCTATCGTTATTGAGCGCGGAAAAGATGTTGACTCCAGAAGAGTGGACATGGCAAATATCGCACGAAAAAATATTGTAGATCCGGATTCAAACTATTGTTTCGGCGAAGGAGGCGCAGGCGCTTACTCTGACGGAAAGTTGTACACTCGCAGCAAGAAGAGAGGTAATGTAGAAAAAATTTTATCCGTATTCTACAATCACGGAGCATCATCAGATATTCTCATTGATGCCCACCCGCATATAGGGACAGACAAACTCCCTGTTGTAATTAAAGCAATGCGAAACACTATCATTAATTGCGGAGGAGAAGTACATTTTAACACGAGAATGACAGATATAGTCATAGTAAACGGCGAAGTTTCTAAAATTATATGTCAGAATGGTACTGAGTACGCAGGTCCGGTTATCTTGGCAACAGGACACTCGGCTCGCGATATTTACCATTTACTGAACAATAAAGGCGTTACACTTGAACCTAAAGGCATCGCAGTAGGAGTTCGTCTTGAACACCCGCAACATCTGATTGACTGTATCCAATATCACTCTAAAAACGGAAGAGGAAAATATCTCCCTGCTGCTGAGTACTCTATGCTTACACGTATTGATGACAGAGCCGTGTACTCATTCTGTATGTGTCCCGGCGGCTTCATCATTCCTGCTGCCAGCGGACCGGACCAACTCGTAGTAAATGGTATGTCACCATCGAATCGCGGCACTAAATGGTCTAACTCGGGAATGGTGGTAGAGGTATTGCCTGAAGACATCAAAAGTGAAGAAGAATCACCGCTCAAAATGATGCATTTCCAAGAAAAAATTGAAAAAGACTTTTACGAAGATGCTAATCGCACCCACAATGCACCTGCACAGCGTATGATTGACTTTGTAAACGGAAACAATTCATCATCACTTCCCTCAACATCGTATGCACCCGGCATTCACCCAGCCCGCATAGACAAATTATTACCGAAAGCCATTGCACACAGACTGCAAGAAGGATTTAAAGAATTCGGGCGTAAATCAAGAGGATTCCTCACTAATGAAGCAACACTAATTGGCTGCGAAACCCGTACATCATCGCCTGTACGTATTCCACGACAAAACGACACCCTTTGCCACATCACTATTAAAGGTCTATACCCTACAGGTGAAGGAGCCGGTTACGCCGGTGGTATTGTCTCAGCAGCCATTGACGGTGAAAGAGCAGCAGAAGCAGTCAAAGAAGCATATTTTTTGTAATACATTCCTGATTCGCCGGTTATACATATCCGGCAAAGTGAGTAAAAAGACTATCTTACCATCTTCATGATTATCTGCGTATTACCCAAGTAGTACAGTTCAAGATACCCCTTCCAAATAATATCAAAAGAAACCTTGCGCCAGCTCTTGAAGAGGGAGAAAGGCTTGCTTAATAGAAACGGAATACGAATTATTCGTCGTATATGAACAAGTCGCTTGTGAAAGTCTCGTATGATATCTAAAGTATCAAGTTCCTTTCTCTCCTTATAAATTATTTTCAGTTAGGGAAATTATTCCTAACTTTGCGAAAAAATTGAAGGAAATTGAAAAATTACATTAAGTCATTAGTCACAATATTATTTGCATTTCTAACATTAGCGGCAAATGCTCAGATAAATATCCAAATCGTTGATTCGGAAACTATGAAAGGAGTTCCGTTTGTAGCACTAAAATTGCTTCATTCACGCCAAGGAACTCTCACCGACAACAATGGTAATGCCGTACTTAATATTCCGAAGAATGAAGGAGACACCATTGAGATGTCTGCCTCTGTATTGGGCTATAAAACCAAGATAGTACGGTTTTCTCGCTATGCATCTTCTATTATTATTCCTCTTACTGCAGACGGGCTGCAATTAGATGAGGTAGTTTTCAAGCAGAAAAAGAGCAAGTATTCCAAGAAGAATAACCCGGCTGTACGCTTTGTGGAGAAAATCAGGGAAGGTGCTTCAAAGATTGACCCGAAGAATTGTCACCAAAACTACTCTTACGATAGATTCGAAAGAATATCTATCGGACTTAACAAATTTCATATTCAGGAAGATTCTACTCGTAAGAAGGAAAGTAAATTTGCATTTCTCAAAGACCATATTGACACGTGCGAAATCACCAATCAACCGATACTGGTAGTTTCTGTCAAGGAGAAAGCCTCTACTGAAATTTACAGGAAAGAACCTCAAGCGGAGAAATCAGTTGTTACAGGCATCAAACGCCAAGGACTCGATGACATTCTCGACCAAGAAAGCATACAGACTTTCCTTGAAGACGTGATGAGAGAGATTGACTTGTACCAAAACGATATAGTCATCTTACAAAACAGATTTGTAAGTCCTCTTTCACGTATAGCACCGGACTTCTACAAGTTTTTTCTCACCGATACTATAATGGTTGACAATGAAAAATGCGTGGAACTGTCTTTTACACCCCACAACACTGCCACCTTCGGCTTTACAGGTCACGTGTATGTGCCTATGAACGATTCTACAATGTTTATCAAACGTGTAGAAATGACGTTGCCTCCGAAAATAAATCTGAACTTTATTAATAATTTATATCTAAGACAAGATTACGTAAAAGCAGAAGACGGTTCAAGACTGAAAGTGCGTGATGATATGATCATTGAACTATCTATATTGCCAGGCGCACAAGGATTGTACGCAAGACGAAATACTGCATACTCAAACCATTCCTTTGAACCGTATTACGACCAAACGATGTTTGAAAAACTCGGCAATGAGATTATTCTTGATAACGCTTATAATCAAGACGAACAGTTCTGGGACACTGCAGCAATAACACCCTCATCAGGCGGAGAAAGTAAGATTGCAGAATTGATAAGTAAACTTCGTGCGGTACCTGCTTATTATTGGACTGAAAAAGCTATCAAACTGATGTTTTCAGGCTATGTTCAGACGGGAAAGAACAGCAAATTCGACGTAGGACCACTTAACACTTTTATCAGCTATAACGACCTGGAAGGATTCCGTTTCAGACTCGGCGGTATAACAACGGCGAATTTGTCAAAACACGTATTTGCACGCGGGTACGCCGCATACGGAACAAAGGACCGAAAAATGAAATATTCCGGAGAATTGGAATACTCTTTCAATGAAAAAAAGTATCACTCCCGAGAATTTCCTATTCACTCAATAAAGTTATCTCACCAATACGATATTGAGAGAATTGGTCAAGACTATATGTTCACAAACGCCGATAACTTTGTTCTCTCTTTCAAGCGACAAAAAGACTTACTGATTGCTTATAAACGACTGACTAATCTTGAATACACCCTTGAATTAAAAAACAATTTCTCCGTCAAAGCAACACTCTCCAATGAACGACTTGAAGCCACGGTAAACGTTCCGTTTATCACATCATCAGGCATCTCATCTTCACACTATAATGAGACAACACTTAGCGTGCAACTTCGCTACGCCCCCGGTGAAAAATTTTATCAGACAAAGTCATACCGCATACCCATAAACCTTGATGCACCTGCGGTTGTGTTATCACACACTTTCGGTCCTCAAAAATTCTTAGGTAACACGTTTACAATAAACAAGACTGAACTCAGTTTCCAAAAACGCTTTTGGTTTTCCGCCTTCGGGTACACTGACGTAATTCTGAAAGGAGGACATATCTGGAGCCAAACGCCATACCCCGCCCTACTCATTCCTAACGCAAACTTGACATACACTATCCAACCGGAAAGTTTTGCAATGATGAACGCAATGGAATTTGTGAACGACAGTTATGTATCATGGGACTTAACCTACTGGGCTAACGGAGCAATATTCAACTATATTCCACTCGTAAAAAAACTCAAACTCCGAGAAGTATTCTGCTTCAGAGGCGTTAGCGGTACGTTAAGCAGCAAAAACAATCCGCTAAACAACAGTAATTTATACCTATTTCCAGCCCTCCAAGAACCGGAAGAAATGAATTGGAAACCATATATGGAAGCCTCCGTAGGTATAGAAAACATTTTCAAATGCTTAAGACTCGATTACGTATGGAGACTCTCATACAGAAACAAGCAAAACATTGACAAATCCGGATTAAGAGTAGCAGTACATATAACATTTTAAGCTACGAATAAATCATAGTTACCACCTGATAAATGACCCATGCAATCACTAATGCAAAAATTACAAATTCTATAGTTTGCATTACATTATGTTCACCGGCATCCTCTTTTGATATGCTTTGTGGTTTCACCTTTTCATTTGACTTTTTATAAACTTCTGAAGTCCTGCAACTGGCAGCAGTATCTTCCGAATTTGGAGATTTATGCAAAGGATTATTTTCTTTTACTTCAATAAATATATTCAAAGATTGTATTTCCTGTGTTCCAATTTTCGCTACCGCCGAAGTTATTAGAAGCGGAAAAGTATTATTCGTTTTTAGTAAGAATTCATAAATTGTGCGATTTCCGTAGCAATACTTAGTTGGACGCCCAATACTTCTATGCCGTAAAAAGAAGGAAAAGAAATTGAGATATCACCTTGAAAATTCACAGCGAACTTGACCAAAAATTTCTTTCCGACAATTACTTCAGTAGGCGCAATAACCTCAAGATGGTAATTAACTTTTGCCTGTGTGCTTGCTTTTTGTGAATTATATTTCTCAAGTAATAAGTTTATTGAATTTAAGTCCTTTGTAAATTTCTCAGCACAAACATCGTCCTTTGTAAAATACTGTAACGAAACAAATACACATTTTCCCCATTGCAATACATCAAGCAACTTATTATAGGCCTTATCAATATTGTAGTCAATAGATTCTTCATAACCGTTTATTCCGAGTTTTATCTTTTCCATCACCACGTTCATTCCGAAATAAACGACATCTGCTGATGCAATAATGTATGTAACACTATCTTGACCTAAATATTGCTTTATAACTTCTAACTGCTGAAAACAGGCACTTAAAATATTATCTATATTTGGTATATCATCGCAAGTAATAGAATCTTGATAAAAATCACTAATTGCACAACCAATCCGAGAAACGGCTTGTTCTACTTGCATTGGAACCAATGTATTACACTCATTATTAATTTGTGCGTAATTTTTCTCACATCTGCTTTTTGTCATTGCGCCGACTGCGATACTTCCGGCATATTCAAGTAATGCCAATATATTACGAGCTCGCCTGGGATTAGATAAATCATGGTTGTAATAATATATACAATTATTTACAATCTGGTTTGCAACCTTATCGCAGTAAGACACATACTCAATATTTTCATCACCATAAGCAGTGCACAACGTCTCTAATAGTAATCTTGTGTTATTTACAAGAGCCTTTGCGACCTCTAAATTTTGGCTCGCATCTTGATTGTCAACATTAGAGGCAGAAACAACAAACTCGTCAATATTCTTTGTTGCTCGTTTTGCTAATTGGTCGGAAAAGAATTGTAGATTGCAATAAGAAGTGCAACAACATAATCCCCCCCTTCCCCATGGGGAAGGCCGCTCGCCTAAAAAGATGTTGTTAGTAGCGTATTATTGGAAATTTTTCTAAGATTTTACTTGCAATACAAAAAAAGAATCAAAGTATCTCTTCAATTAAATGATTATTATTTGCGATTGTTTCACGGATGTTTCACAGAGTTATTAACAAATTCGGCTACTTATTTACAAAAAAGGAAAATAATAATTTGGGAAGTTGACTATTAAAAAAATATTTTAGACCTTTGCGTTGTTAAATTTGTCAAAAGTCTAAATTATGGGAAAAATTATTGCGATAGCAAATCAAAAAGGAGGCGTGGGTAAAACGACCACAACTATTAACCTTGCTGCATCATTGGCTTTACAAGGTAAAAAGGTGCTGATAGTAGATGCAGACCCGCAAGCAAACGCCACTTCTGGATATGGTATTGACCCAAGAAGTATGAATCCATCAATATACGAGTGCCTCGTTGATGAATACCCTATTGCAGGCAGCGAAGTAAAGACCTGTATTGACAATCTTATGCTCATAGGCAGCCGTATTGACTTAGCCGGTGCCGAACTTGAGCTAATCAATAAGCCGGAGCGTGAACGTGTGTTACGCAAGCAGCTTGAAAAGGTAAAAAAGGATTATGACTATATTCTCATTGACTGTTCTCCTTCACTTGGACTAATCACGGTTAATGCCCTTACAGCTGCAGATTCCGTTATCATACCCGTGCAAGCGGAATACTTTGCACTTGAAGGTATCAGCAAGCTGCTGAACACGGTAAGAATCATAAAATCAAAACTTAATCCGAGTCTTGAAATTGAAGGATTTCTACTCACCATGTATGATGCTCGTCTCCGACTTGCGAACCAAATATATGAGGAGCTGAAAGGTCACTTCGGCGATATGGTGTTCAATACTGTAATACCGAGAAATATCAAACTGAGCGAAGCACCGAGCCATGGACTTCCTGCCATATTATATGATGCTGAAAGCCGTGGTGCTACCTCTCACGTACTCTTGGCAAAAGAAATAATTCAACATTCTAAAAAGTAATCATCTCAAATCAATATAGTCATGTCTAATAAAGTAAAACGTTCTGCATTAGGTCGTGGACTTGATTCACTAATATCTATGGACGATGTTCCCGCTCGCGGTTCATCTGCCATAAATGATATTCCATTAGACCAGATTACACCGAATCCGGACCAGCCTCGCACATCTTTTGACGAAGATGCCCTTGAAGAACTCGCTGTATCTATCCGCGAATTAGGTATTATACAACCGTTATCTCTAAGAAAAATCGGCAATGATTCATACCAAATCATTGCCGGTGAACGACGTTATCGCGCTGCTATCATGGCAGGACTCACTTCTGTGCCGGCTTACATAAGAACTGCAAATGAAAGTGAGTTGACGGAGATGGCTCTTATAGAAAATATTCAACGTGAAGACCTTAACGCTATTGAAATCGCACTAACATTCCGTAAACTTATTGACCAATATGAATTGACGCAGGAAAGACTAAGCGAACGTATCGGCAAAAAAAGAGCCACAATAGCGAATTTCTTGCGTCTGCTAAAACTTCCTGCTGAGGTACAATTAGGATTGAGAGACAAAAGACTTGATATGGGTCATGCCCGTGCCTTACTATCGCTGAACGATCCTTCTCTGCAACTGAAAGTATATAATGAAATAATAAAGAAAGGGCTTTCAGTGAGAAAAGTGGAAGAGATGGTAAAGGTTCTTAATCTTCAAGAAGAGAAAAAAGAAAAAGATGAAAATGACGAGACCACTACAAGATACAGTGCTCATGATTTTGATTTCCTTAAAAAGCATTTATCATCAACTTTCAATACTCAAGTCCAATTCACATGCGACCGCACAGGTAAAGGAAAAATCACTTTTCCATTCAAAAATGATGATGAACTTGCAAAATTAATTACTATCTTTGATGCTATAAAATAGTTTAGAATTTTGAAAAGGCGGACAATCCGGCTGCAAAAGCATACTTATCCGCTGAAAATCAAGTATATATAAATGTATTCAAAAATAGAATCACTTATTCGAAAATTTAGCACAATATCTTCAAAAAAGTGTGTGTGGGTGGTATTTTTATTACTCACAACACAATTTAACATTTTTTCAGCAGGGAGATTTCAAGCAGAGAATTCACTTGAAGACGTCCCGGAAACTGAAGATAATGACTCAACAAGCACTATCATAGACCCAACGGACTTTGAGCGAGAATTGATAGTGGCGGATTCTATTATTGAAGCACAGACTACAATTTCAGATATTGTAAAATCTGAAAACGACAGCATAACAGTCAAAGTTGACGATGAATGGGTGGAAAGAGAAGTAGCCTTCGCTCCCGACCCTACACGTGCAGTATGGATGAGTGCAATATTCCCCGGTCTCGGACAGATTTACAATAGAAGATATTGGAAATTGCCTCTAATCGTGGGTGGCTATCTCGGATTGGGATACGCAACGTCTTGGAATAATTCCATGCTTAAGGATTACACAAAAGCGTATGCAGACTTAACTGACAACGATCCTACGACAAAAAGTTATATGGACTTCTTCCCCTCAACGGTAAAAGAAGAAGACCTTGACAAAACGTGGCTCGACAATATTTTAAAATCGCGAAAAAACTATTATAGACGAAATCGTGACTTGTGCATCATCTGTATGGTTGGTGTATATTTGTTGTCTATGGTTGACGCATACGTAGATGCATCGTTATCACACTTTGACATTTCCCCAGATTTAAGCATAGACGTTTCCCCTGCAATCATTCAGGATTCTCGAGGAAAATTGCCGTCTGTGGGATTAAATTGGGCAATAAATTTTTAGTCAGTTCATTACATTAGTCAGTTCATTACAAAAGATATAAGATATAAAATGTTTAAGAAAAGCGCTATATTACTAACACTCACTCTGCTGCCATTGTGTAGTTTCGGTGCGAGACCATCAATACTTGATGTAGATCAGTCACTTGACGAGAGTACACTCGTAATGCCTGCAAGCGTTGAAATTGATTCAAGAAAAATGATGCATAACTGGTATCTCCAAAATTATGCAACAATCGACTCTATGGCAGACTATCGCCAGAATGTGAAAGTTAAAGATGAGAAAATAACTGAACGTCTCTCTAAAATCCCGGCAGAAATTGAATTACCGTTTAATTCACTCGTCAGAGGTTCAATTAATTTCTATACAGAAAGGAGAAGAAGCCAAGTAAGCAATATGCTCGGACTGGCACATTACTATTTTCCCATTTTCGAAAAAGCGCTTGACAAATATGGTATACCTCAAGAATTAAAATACCTTGCAGTCATAGAATCCGCATTGGACCCGAATGCAGTTTCACCACAAGGCGCTACCGGACTTTGGCAATTTATGACACCTACCGCTCGTGGCTTAAACCTTGAAGTAAATTCACTCGTAGATGAACGGCGCGACCCGATTAAAGCGTCTGAAATGGCGGCAAAATACTTGAAAGAACTTTACAGCATATATCATGATTGGTCATTAGCCATAGCTTCGTACAACTGTGGTATGGGTAACGTAAACAAGGCTTTGCGACGCGTATCAAGCAGTGTGGAAAAACCTGACTTCTGGACTATCTATCCATATTTGCCGGCTGAAACTCGAGGTTACGTACCTGCATTTATTGCAGCGAACTACGTCATGACGTACTACAATGAACATAACATCGTGCCGGCACTTATCAAACGTCCTCTTGTGACAGACTCCGTGTGGGTAAACAAGCGAGTACACTTCCAGCAAATAGCCGACGTCCTTCAAATTCCTATTGAAGAAATACGTTTGCTTAATCCTCAATACAGAAAAGACATAATCCCGGGAGATATTCACTCCTACGCACTAATACTCCCTACACAGCAAATTGCAGCATACATTATGAGCGAAGACAGCATCGTAGCTCATGATGCAGACAAGTACGCAAGACGACTCACCGTAGAGCCATCTGACGGTTCACTGAAAAGCATTAGTGATGACGGCAACTACATCGTCACAGAAAAGACTTACTATCATAAAGTACGCCGTCATGAAACTCTTGCATCTATCGCACGACAATACGGTGTGACACAAGCATCTATCCGTGAGGCAAACGGAGGAATACGTAAAGTGAAACGCGGAAAACTGCTGAAGATTGTTGTTGTCAAACGACAGAAACGCGACAACGCTGATGATGATTTGACAAAAGAACCGATTAACGTTCAAGACAACGATGCTAACAACGTCAACGAAAATGAACCGGTAGAAGAAGTCGTTACTGAAAAGATGCAGACCAAATCTCAGAAAAACAACGTTAAAGACAATAGCAAGAAAAAAGATAGTAACGTTAAGTCCTCTAAAAAGAATTCCAAGAAGAATAAAAAAGAAAAATCCGTTACAATAACTGTTCGCAAGGGTGATAACCTTTCTAAGATTGCTCAGAGAAATGGTACTACCGTAAAGAAAATTAAAGAACTTAACGGACTCAAGAGCGACAAAATTAAAGCCGGTCAGAAACTAAAAGTAAAATAAAAATAATATAGTATGCTGAATGTCAAGAATGTAGTCACGCGAGCATTATCAGGCTCCGTATATGTAGTAATTATTATATCCGCAATACTTTCAGGAACGGAATGGTACCTCGCCTTGGCTGCAATATTGGCAATCTTAGGCTTGGCGGAATTTTTCAAAATAAATACCCGCAACAACAAATTATCCGGGGTATTTCCACTTGATGTAGCCGGAGCACTGTTAATCATCAGCGTACCGTATTTCTTCAATAGTTGCTTAAATAAATACAGCCTTATAGGCTTAACGGCATATTTCGTATTAAGATTTGTAGTAGAACTATTCTTAAAGAACGACAAGCCGGTTGAGGAATTAGGAAAGTCTATGATGGCGCAAATGTACGTATCAGTTCCATTAGCCACATCAGTAGCACTATACTTACTTGGAGGTTGGGAATTGGTATTGTCAATATTTATCTTCATCTGGATAAACGACACGGGGGCATTCTGCGTAGGCTCACTATTCGGTAAACGTCGTCTTTTTGAAAGAATTTCTCCTAAAAAGTCATGGGAAGGATTTTGGGGAGGATTTAGTTTCTGCGTAGTAGTAGCATACCTTCTGAGTATCTACCATATTTTGAGTGGAGGTGGAATGGAAGTAATGCAGTTTACACTTATGGCAGCACTCGTCTCAGTATTTGCAACATTAGGTGACCTTGTGGAATCAATGATGAAACGCAGCCTGTCAATTAAAGACTCGGGAAATCTTATTCCCGGTC
>JALEMF010000135.1 GCA_022768005.1 Bacteroidales bacterium
CCTTCAAGAAACGCAGACTGAAGGCTTACAAGAAATCTCTTTACGTCATCACCATCAGTCTTTGAATCAATGCCTTCTACAATTTCAACGGTCAAAGTATCTGATGCGATTTTTGCAGCGGCTTTTTTCATCTTGTTCCCCACAGGGTACAAAGTGACATGTACATCTTCCCCGTACTTGCTTCTCAAGTCATTAAGACGTGAGAGCAACTGCTTGAAAAGATTGACATTGAAAGCACCGCACAGACCATCATCAGAACCCCAAACCACTACTGCGATATTGCGTACTTCTCGTGACTCAATAAGCGGAGACGAGAATGGAGCATCTGCGGTCAATAGATTTCCTATGACGGTTTCTATCTGACGACGATACGGCAACTGCTTTTTCAAAGCAGTTTCAGCCTTATGCATCTTTGCGGAAGATATCATCTTCATAGCACCCGTGATTTTTTCCGATGATGCTACGGAACCGATACGTCCTTTAAGTTCTCGTAATGTTGACATTGCTTATAAAGTCTCTAAAGTGTTATTTTTATTCATTAAATATATCTTCCTGCAACTTCTTTTGCAACCTGTGTAAGAATAGCAACGGTTTCGTCTGATAAAGAACCGGCACCAAGCACATCTAACACATCACTTTGGTGTTTAGCATGTAAAATCTGTAAGAGTGACTGCTCGAACTCGGCTACTTTGTCAAGAGGAACATTGCTTAAAAGTCCGTTTACACCACAATAGATAATTGCAATTTCGTCTTGCACGTCCATAGGGTGATACTGAGGCTGGATAAGCAATCTTTCGTTCTTACGACCTCTATCAATAGTACGAGCGGTTACCGGGTCAATATCGCCGCCGAATTTTGTAAATGACTCAAGTTCACGGAACTGTGCCTGGTTGATTTTCAAAGTACCGGCAACTTTCTTCATTGACTTAATCTGAGCATTACCACCAACACGTGACACTGAGATACCTACGTTAATAGCAGGACGGATACCACGGTTAAATAGTGCAGTCTCAAGATATATCTGACCGTCAGTGATAGAAATCACATTCGTAGGAATATATGCAGATACGTCACCTGCTTGAGTCTCAATGATAGGAAGTGCTGTAAGCGAACCGCCGCCTTTTACGATAGGACGTAATGCATCAGGAAGGTCATTCATCATTGAAGCGACCTGCTGATTATCAATAATCTTTGCTGCGCGCTCAAGAAGACGAGAGTGCAAATAGAAAATATCCCCCGGATACGCTTCACGACCTGAAGGACGCTTCAAGATAAGTGAAATTTCACGATATGCAACAGCCTGCTTTGACAAGTCATCGTACACAATAAGTGCATCACGACCGGTGTCACGAATAAACTCACCGATAGCCACACCTGCGAATGGAGAATAATATCTCATCGCAGCGGAATCAGATGCAGTAGCGGCTACTACTACAGTGTAATCAAGTGCACCGTGTTGACGCAACGTCTCCACAATAGCAGCCACTGAAGAAGCCTTTTGACCTATTGCAACATAAATACAATATACAGGTTTGCCTTCTTCAAAGTTTTTACGCTGATTGATGATAGTGTCAATAGCAATAGCAGTCTTACCAATCTGACGGTCACCAATAATTAACTCACGCTGACCGCGGCCGATTGGCACCATAGAGTCAACAGCCTTAATACCAGTCTGAAGTGGTTGCTTTACAGGCTGGCGGAAGATAACTCCCGGGGCTTTACGCTCCAATGGCAAATTAATTAACTCACCTTGGATAGGACCGCGTCCGTCAATCGGCTCACCCAATACATTGATTACACGACCAAAAAGTCCTTCACCAACAGGAATTGAAGCAATCTGACCGGTACGCTTCACCATCATATTTTCAGTAACCTTGTTGACGTTATTTAAAAGAATAACACCCACGTTACTCTCTTCAAGGTTAAGAGCCACGCCCTTTACCCCGTTCTCGAACTCAACAAGTTCATTAGCACAGACATTGTCAAGACCATAGACGTGTGCAACACCGTCACCGACTTCCAATACCGTACCCGTCTCCTCAAAAGTAACTTTTGAATTGACATTTTGAAGCCTATTTTTTAATACTTCAGATATCTCGCTTGGGTTAATCATTATTGCTTTATTAAATGCTTATTAATTTCAAACGCAACTGTTCTAATTCATTCTTGATAGATGCATCGAGACGCTCGTTATCTATGTTCACGACAAATCCGCCTAACAATTCCGGGTCAACTGCAGAAGAATACTCAATTTTTGAGCCTTCCGGAAGATGGCGCGTTATTATCGTCTTTATTCGGTCTCTTTCAGCCGCAGACAATTCTCCGGCTGAAGTTACCTTGACAGAATAAATGCCGTTGGTCTTACGATAGATAGCCAAAAATGCTATTGCAATGTCACGCAAAAAGTTTATGCGCTTTGTTTCAATCAATAGCTTGAGGAAGTCGGCATACGTGGAATCTTGCTCAGAAGCCTGCGCTGCTATTGTAAGCAACTCAATTTTCTGACTTGCCGGCACAAATGGGTTTGATATCGTCTGAGACAGCCCGGTCGTGCTCACAAAACTTTCAGCAAGAGTCGTCATCAATGCATAAATTTTCTCTTCTACTTTACGCTCCTGCGCAACCTTAAAGAGTGCTTTTGCATAACGGCGTGGTATAAGACCTTCGTTCATCACGTTTAATAATTAGTTTTGGTTCTCTATTTCGTCTATAAGAGTGTTGACAAGTTTTGTTTGAGCTTTGTCATCAGACATTCTTTCACGTACCACTTTCTCTGCGATTGAAAGGGCTATTGCACCTACTTCATCGCGGATTGAGAGTTCAGCTTCTTTTTTAGCCTGCTCAATAGAAAGTTTTGCAGCCTCTGTCTCTTTCTTGGCTTGTTCTTTAGCCTCGGCACGAGCATCTTCAATTATTTTAGTCTTAAGTGATTCTGCTTCGCGCAAGATATCAGCCTCTTTACGACGTGCTTCATTAAGAAGATTATCTGCTGCAAGCTGAGCGTTGTCAAGTTGCTCTTTAGCGTTTTGAGCGTACTCTACACCCTTATCGATAAGGTCGGCGCGCTTATCTACGATGTCAAGTATCATTGGCCAAGCGTATTTCCAAAGTATGAAAAACAGCACGGCAAAGGATACGAACATCCAAAATACCAAGCCAAAACCGGGGGTGAAAAGTTCCATATTACGTTTTTAATAGATTATACAAACAATGCGAGTACACAAACGATGACTGCGAATAGTGCAACACCTTCGATAAGGGCTGCAATTACAATCATATTACTACGGATATCACCGGCTGCTTCCGGTTGGCGTGCGATTGCTTCCATTGCTGAAGAACCAATTTTACCGATACCGAGACCAGCGCCAATAACTGCGAGTGCTGCGCCAAAACTTGCTCCTAAACCGAGAAGTGCTTCTACTGCTACTAAAATCATTGATAACATAGTTGTGATTTTTTAGATTGTTATTTTTATTGATTATTTATTTCTTTATTGAATATTTTTATTCAGTTACTTCATGTCCATGCTCTTGAGCAAGAGAAATGAAGATTGTTGACAACATTGTAAATACGTATGCTTGGATAAAACTTACAAGGACATCAATGAGCAACATAAATATTGAGAATGCCACTGACACTACCACTGTTGCTCCGCCTACAACCATACCTCCTACTCCTGCGAAGATAAATATCAAGAGTGTTAACACAATCACTATCATGTGTCCTCCCATCATATTCGCAAAAAGACGGATTGTCAATGCGGCAGGCTTTGTGAAAATACCGAAAAGTTCTATCATCGGCATTATTGGAAGCGGACACTTAAGCCACATTGGTACGTCAGGCCAAAAGATATCTTTCCAATAGTGTTTTGTACCAAAGATATTTGTCACAAGGAATGTCATTATCGCAAGTGTCATAGTCACTGCAATATTACCTGTAAGGTTTGCACCTCCGGGGAATATCACAATAAGACCAAGCAAGTTCATCATAAAGATAAAGAAGAAAATAGTGAGCAAATACGGTGCAAAACGTCGTGCATCTTGCTTCAACGTTGCCTTGATTACTCCATCGTAAATAAATACAACGAGTGACTCAAATGCACCGGTAAAGCCTCGCGGTGCTTTGTTGCCATTTTTCTTGTACCATTTCACAAGCGACATCGAACACATCACTACAATCGCTATTGTAATAAATAGTGCCAATACATTCTTCGTGATTGAAATGTCGTACGGCTTTACTTGCTGACCGTCAACAATTTCTACAACTTTTCCTTTGTAATCGCCTTCAGCAGGGATAACGAATGTGGCATTTCCGTCTTGGAACTGCTCGCCATCTGTCACTCTTGAAGATGAAAACACGTGGAAACCGTCTGTCCCATATACTATTACGGGAAGTGGTATTCTTCTGTGATGTGCAAACGGAAGTTCCCAACCGTAAGCATCACCCAAGTGCTCAAAGATAATTTCCTTAGGATCTACCTTTGTCTGAGTCTCTGTAGCGCTATGATGCATCTGGTCACTGTAGCCTAATGCCATCAATGACAAAATTACCAACGCTATGATGCCAAATATAATCTTTTTCATCTGCTCAGAATATACATACAGACACTACATTGTTATCCACATCTACAATCCCGCCATCTATCACCTGCTCCACCTCCTCACCGCTGACAGGCTGATAAGAAAGTTTTCCCTTAACGAGAGTGGAAACGATAGATGCATGGTTTTGCAATACCATAAACGAACCTTTTTCGCCGGGTAAAGTTACAGATTTCACTTCGCCCTCAAAAATCGTTGATTGTGCTGATATTACTCGTAGTATCATAATTATTTACTTAAATATTAACTTTTTACTTCTGCAAGCATTTTCTTACCCTTGGCTATTGCTTCATCAATAGTACCAACGTTCAAGAATGCTTGTTCAGGGTATTGGTCCATTTCACCGTTTAATATCATCTTAAATCCGCGGATTGTTTCGCTAAGCGGAACCATTACACCGGGAAGACCGGTAAACTGCTCTGCTACGTGGAACGGTTGTGATAAGAAACGCTGAGCGCGACGGGCTCTTGACACTACAAGCTTATCTTCATCGCTAAGTTCATCTACACCGAGGATTGCGATAATATCTTGAAGCTCATTGTACTTCTGAAGTAATTGCTTTACAGCTTGAGCCACATTGTAGTGTTCTTCACCTATAATATTCGGGTCAAGAATACGAGAAGTGGATTCAAGAGGATCAACTGCCGGATAAATACCGAGCTCCGAAATCTTACGGCTTAACACTGTAGTTGCATCAAGGAAGCTGAATGTAGTTGCAGGAGCAGGGTCCGTCAAGTCATCGGCAGGCACATAGATTGCTTGTACTGATGTGATAGAACCGTTCTTTGTTGAAGTAATACGTTCTTGCAAGTTACCCATTTCAGATGCAAGTGTAGGCTGATAACCTACGGCAGACGGCATACGCCCCAAGAGGGCTGAAACCTCGGAACCTGCCTGAGTGAAACGGAAGATATTGTCAATGAACAACAAGATATCCTTACCGCCACCGTCCTGGTCACGGAACTGTTCTGCAACAGTAAGACCGGAAAGTGCTACACGAAGACGTGCGCCCGGCGGCTCATTCATCTGTCCGAACACAAGTGTTGCTTGGGATTCCTTGACTTGTTCCATATCAACATCTTCAAGGTTCCATTCACCGCGTTCCATACCTTCTTCGAACTTCTTGCCGTACTTCATAACACCACTCTCAATCATTTCACGGAGAAGGTCGTTACCTTCACGGGTACGCTCACCTACACCGGTAAACACTGAGAAACCGTTATGTCCTTTGGCAATGTTGTTAATAAGTTCCATAATAAGTACTGTCTTACCAACACCGGCACCACCGAAAAGACCGATTTTACCACCTTTACTATAAGGTTCAAGAAGGTCTATCACTTTAATACCGGTAAACAAGATTTCCGTACCGATCGTAAGGTCGTCAAATTCAGGAGCGGGTTGATGAATTGCTCTCACAGCATCAGTCTTAATCTCGGGAAGGTGGTCAATCGCATCACCGATGACGTTGAAAAGGCGTCCTTTTACCTGTTCACCGGTAGGCACCGCAATAGGTCGTTCAAGACTTTCAACACGCATTCCGCGTTGCAAGCCGTCGGTACTGTCCATAGCCACGCATCGAACAGTATCTTCACCAATGTGCTGTTCTACTTCAAGAATCAAGTCGCCTGACGGACGTGTCACCTTTAGAGCAGTGTAAATAGGAGGAATTCCCCCTTGCTCCAAGTCAAATGCAACGTCAACTACCGGACCGATTACTTGCGCTATTTTTCCAAATTTCTCACTCATAACTAAGTGGATTTGATATCAAGTGGTTAATATAATGTTTGAATTAATTTCTTAAAAATGGAAACCTGATGCTATAACAAGTGTCATCAATACGAGGTTCACAAGATTGATTGGAAGTAAATATTTCCATTCAAGGTTCAAAAGTTGGTCAATACGCAGACGCGGGAATGTCCATTTGAACCAAATTATGATAAATGAAATTACTATCGCTTTACCAAGGAACCATACGATACCAGGAATATAATCCATTACCATATTGAATCCGTCCCAACCTGCTACATGGAATGGCATCCAACCACCGAAGAACATGAGTGATGCAACACCTGAGACGATAAACAAGTTCAAATACTCTGCAAGGTAAAAGAAACCGAAGTGAATACCTGAATATTCAGTATGGTAACCTGCGGTCAACTCACTTTCTGCTTCAGGTAAGTCAAACGGACCGCGGTTCGTCTCGGCAGTACCTGCAATCAGGTATATCACAAATGCGATAAAAGCCGGAACGTGACCGGCAAAGATAAACCAGCAATCTTTCTGTGCTTCAACGATGCCCGGTACTGACATTGTACCTGCAAATGCAACCATTGTCAAGATTGAAAGACCGATAGATAATTCATAACTAATCATCTGAGCACCGGAACGCAATGCACCGATAAGGGTGAACTTATTGTTACTTGACCAACCTGCGAGCAAAATACCGAGCACACCGATTGATGATACTGCTATTAAGAAGAAAATACCGATATTGAAATCAATTATCTGAAGACCATTACCCCATGGCAGCACTGCAAATGCAAGCAATGATGCAATAATCACAAGGTAAGGAGCAAGTGCGAACAAGAAACGGTCAATATGATTAAGAGTGATAAGCTCCTTGATAAGCATCTTGAACATATCTGCGAAACTCTGTAATAAACCATGGTAACCTACACGGTCCGGACCAAGACGACACTGAAATGCGGCACAAACCTTACGTTCGAAATAAATATAAAATAGTGCCAACAATGCGTAAGCCAAAAGCAGACCAACACCTATAAGGACACACTCAACTGTCGTAGTAAGCCATGCCGGCATATATGAGTTGAGGAGATTATTAAGCCAGTTTGTTATTATTGAAAAGTCAAACATAATGATGTATGTGTATTTTTACTTAATCTAATACTATTTTCTACGTGTCCTTAAATATTATCTATCCATATCAGGAACGATGTAATCAAGAGAACCTCCGATGGTAATCAAGTCTGCAATCTTGCTGCCTTCCGTGATATGGTCAACTACGCTTGCAAGGTTAAGACACGGTGGAACAATCTTAAGACGATAAGGTGAAGTAGTACCTTTGCTTTCAATATACACACCGAATACACCGCGACAACCTTCAACGAGTTGAAACCAGTGTCCTTCTGGGAGTTTAAGCACTTTAGGAACCTTAGCGAGGATTTCGCCTTCAGGGATATTATCAATAAGTTGTTCAATAATGTGTGCAGACTGAGTACTCTCTTCCACACGGCATTTGAAGCGAGCCATAGAGTCACCCTCCGTAGCAAGTACTTCTTCAAAGTCAAGTTCAGAATAAATGCTGTAAGGGTCAGTCTTACGTACGTCGCAAGCCCAACCTGAAGCACGACCTGAAGGACCTGTCACACCATAAGAGATAGCATCTTCGCGAGAAAGTACGCCTACGCCTTCAAGACGGTCCTTAGTTATAACATTGCCTGTAAAGAGAGTATTGTATTCCTTGATATTAGCAGGGATAACAGCGAGCAATGCTTTAACGTCATTTACAAAGTCCGGATGCAAATCCTGCATCACACCACCGATACATGAATAGTTAAACGTCATACGCGCACCGCAAGTCTTTTCCATAATATCAAGGATTTGCTCGCGAACACGGAGAGTGTAGAAAAGCATCGTAGTAGCACCAAGGTCCATACAGTAAGTACCGATAAACAAGCAGTGAGATGCGATACGTGAAAGTTCGTCCATCAACACGCGGATAACTTCCACACGACGTGATACTTGAATTCCGGCAGCCTTTTCAATACAAAGGCAAAGACCATGGTGATAATTATGAGCGGAAAAATAGTCAAGACGATCCATATAGTGGAGAGTCTGAGGATAAGTAAGTCCCTCGCAGAGTTTTTCAACACCGCGATGGATATAACCCATATAAACGTCTATTTTCTTAACGATTTCACCGTCAACGGCTGTACGGAAACGAAGCACACCGTGAGTGGCAGGGTGTTGCGGACCGATGTTGACCACAAAGTCGTTTTCATTAAATACCTTAGTGACATTTTTAACTATATTGCCGTTTTCATCTCGGGTATAGTTATATGTATCGTCACTTTGACGTTCATTTTCAATAGACACCGGATTAAGTTCCGGATTAGTATCGTAATCCTTTCTTAACGGGAAACCTTTCCAGTCAATATTAAGGAAGAGACGACGCATATCAGGATTACCTATAAAGATAATACCGAAGAAGTCATACACTTCACGCTCGTAAATACATGCAATCTTCCAAAGGTCTGCAACGGAAGTGATAGTAGGATTTTCACGGTCAGTAGTTGAGACTTTGATGGAGATGTGAGTATTATGCTTTGTGGAAGTCAGGTAATACACACAGCCTAATGAATCTGTCCAATCCATACCGACGATTGTCACAAGATAGTCAAATGCCAATTCTTCATCATCACGAAGAGTCTTGGCAAGGCTATGAAGCTTTTCGTCAGGAATATTAATCAACAAAAATTCGCCTTCCTCAAATGTCGCTTCAGGAAATAAGTTGGCTATTTTGTCTTGAATATTTGCCATAATATTTAATAATGATATATGGGGTTAGTCGAATTAATTTTGTTCTTCAATCGGGTGAGCCTTAAGGTATTCTTCACGATTTTCCTGGCGATTAACACCGCCGAAGAATTTTTCAACTTTGATTTTACGTGAAAGCTGCATAATACCGTAAATCATTGCCTCGGGGCGTGGAGGACAACCCGGGACGAATACGTCAACCGGAACTATTTCCTCAATACCTTTTGCTACGTGATATGACTTACGGAAAGGGCCTCCGGAAATTGCACAAGAACCGCATGCGATAACGTATTTCGGCTCTGCAAGCTGGTCATAAAGACGACGGAAAACCGGCACCATACGGTTAACAATAGTACCTGCCACCATCATAAAGTCTGCCTGACGTGGTGAGGCACGAGCTACTTCCCAGCCAAAACGTGCCATATCAAAACGTGCTGCGCCAAGCGACACGAATTCAATACCGCAACAACTGGTAGCGAAAGTAAGCGGCCAGATAGAGTTAGAACGCCCCCAGTTGATAAGTTTGTCAAATGCACCTACGATGACGTTAGTGCCGTTTGCACGAAGTTCTTCAACAAGTTTTTCAATATACTCGTTATCTTTAAATGCCTCGTAAGGCATACTTTTTGTCGTAATTTTTTCCACAACAGTACCTTTTTTTTCAAGTTCGTTTACTTCCATTCAAGTGCTCCTTTCTTCCAGGCATATACCAAGCCAAGCACTAATATTGAGAAAAATACGGCGATGCTGATAACACCTTCTGCTCCGAGCTCTTTGATTTTTACAGCCCATGGAAACAAGAATACTGTTTCAACATCGAAGATTAAAAAGAGGATTGCGTACAGATAATATCCTACATTGAACCTGGTCATTGAGCTTCCTCGAGTAGGTATACCACATTCATACGCTTCTCCTTTTTGAGGATTAAACGAACGAGGAGAAATTAGTCCCGCAAGCCACATTGCAAGCGACACAAGTGCCACACCTGTTAATAACGCTACTACAGCGAGCAATGCGTTGTTCTGAATTCCAAAGATGTCTAATGATATCATAAATTTTATTTTATTGTATCTTATTTTTCGTAATTCGTGGTTTTATAAATTCAATATTTTCTTAACTTCTTAACTATCAATATATTAAGCGTAAAATAAAGACATTGCGGTGCATGACACCCCTATTTTACGAGTGCAAATATACAAAATTTTTTCCGCTCGGCAATTTTTATTCACCACTTAATTTCACGCCTACAGAGCGATGTCGGAAATAACACCCAATATTGACGTTATTTGGACCATTTAACCTATTC
This sequence comes from Bacteroidales bacterium, assembly GCA_022768005.1. Taxonomy (GTDB): domain Bacteria; phylum Bacteroidota; class Bacteroidia; order Bacteroidales; family Muribaculaceae; genus CAJUPY01. Next base: position 10,462 of record JALEMF010000135.1, read on the forward strand.
CGCTCTCACGCAGAAACTTTCCGGTGTAACTGTTTTGACACTTTGCTATTTCTTCCGGTGTACCGCAAGCCACGATGTATCCTCCGGCATCTCCGCCTTCCGGACCTATGTCTATAACGTAATCGGCTGCCTTTATCACGTCAATATTATGTTCGATAATCAGCACGGTGTGTCCTTTTGCTATCAACCTGTTAAAGGAGTCCATAAGTGTCTTTATATCATGTATATGCAGTCCTGTGGTAGGCTCGTCGAAGATAAACATCGCATGACTGTTCGTATCAAGCGACAAGTAATAGGCTAATTTCACTCTTTGATTTTCACCACCGGAAAGTGTTGATGAAGCTTGACCGAGTTTTATATATCCCAAACCTACATCTTGCAGCGGCTTAAGGCGTTTGATAATTTTTTTTTCAATATTACCATTTGCTTCGGCAAAAAATTCAATAGCTTGATTGACAGTCATATTAAGGACGTCATTAATATTTTTTCCACGGTATTCTATGTCAAGAATATCTCGCTTAAAACGTTGTCCGTGACACGATTCGCAAGGGATAGTAATGTCTGCCATAAACTGCATTTCTACTGTTATATATCCATCTCCCTTACATTCTTCACATCGACCGCCCTCTGTGTTAAATGAGAAATATGCCGGACTAAAACCCATCTGCTTTGCAGACTGTTGAGAAGCAAATAAGGCACGTATTTCATCGTACGCCTTGAGGTATGTAGCAGCGTTACTTCTTGAGGAACGACCTATCGGATTTTGGTCAACAAATTCCACGGAGCTTATCCTGCCAAGGTCTCCGCCAATCGACTTAAATGCACCGGGAGCATCGGCAGACTCCCCGAAGTGCCTCATCAAGGCTTTATAAAGTATATCTCGCACAAGTGTGGACTTACCTGAGCCACTCACACCTGTCACTACCGTTATTATGCCTAACGGGAATTTGACGTCAATATTTTTCAAGTTATTTTCTCTTGCTCCGCATATTATTATGGAATCCGTCCATTTTCTTCGGAACTTAGGCACGTCAATAGTCAGTTCGCCGGAAAGATATTTTGCAGTGTAACTGCGAGTGGCATTGGCAATTTCTTCCACAGGTCCTTGGTACACTATCTCACCTCCATGTCGTCCTGCATCAGGTCCTACGTCAATGAGGTAATCCGCTGCACGCATAATCTTTTCTTCATGTTCTACCACTAACACCGTATTACCTACTTGCTGTAACTTACGCAACACATTGATAAGCCTCTGAGTGTCACGAGGATGAAGACCTATACTCGGCTCGTCAAGGATATATATTGATCCTACAAGACTGCTGCCGAGCGAAGTGGAAAGATTTATACGCTGACTTTCACCGCCTGACAGTGTTGATGACGTTCTGTTCAGTGTCAAATATCCCAAACCGACTTCAAGCAAGTAAGTCAACCTGCTACGGATTTCTACCAAAATTCTTTTGGCAATTTTCGCCTCGGTTTCACTTATTACAAGATTATTGAACCACTCTGAAAGGTCTTCAACAGACATTCGTGTTAGTTCTGCAATATTTTTACCGCCAACTTTGACGTAAAGTGCCTCTTTACGCAGTCTATTGCCGCCACATTCAGGACATATAGTCTTACCGCGGAAACGGTTTCGCATTATTGTGTATTGGACTTTGTAAGCATTTTTCTCTACGAATTCAAAAAAAACGTCAATACCCGGAAAATCCCCTTTACCATGCCATAAGACAGCCTTTTCATCGGGAGAAAGGTCACAATACGGTTTATGTATCGGGAAATGCAACTTACCGGAAAGTGCAATAAGCATATTTTTCCATTCACTCATCTTCTCCCCTTTCCAGCACGCCACAGCATCTTCGTAGATTGTCAATGCCTTATTAGGAATAACCAAATCTTCATCAATACCCATAATCTGTCCAAAGCCGTCACACTTAGGACACGCACCGAAAGGATTATTGAAATTAAACAGGTAATCGTCAGGCTCAATAAATGAAATACCATCAGCTTCAAAGCGACGTGAGAATTCGTACTTTTTCAGTCCGACACTTGTCCACACAAACAATGTCAGCGCATCGGCACCCTCAAAAAAGGCATTTTCAACAGAATCTGCAAGACGGCTCAGCTCGTCACCGCTATGGCTGACGGCAAGACGGTCAATAAGTAATTTTTTATCATCAGTTTCAGTAGCAGTATCTTTAATATCTTCTATCATAATAAAGTTACCGTCTGAGTCAATCAGCCTGCTGAAACCTGCTTTAAGGTATATATCAAACTGTGCTGCCAAGCCTCTGCCTTGAGGCAAGTGAATATCAACTCCGAGGGCAATCCTCGTACCATCATCGTACTCCAAAGCCTTTTTCAGTACATCTTCGATAGTATGCTTTTTTACTTCATTTCCTGAAACAGGAGAAAACGTATGCCCGATTCTGGAAAACAAGAGTCGTAAATAGTCATAAATCTCAGTAGAAGTTCCAACCGTACTTCTTGGATTACGCGTATTTACTTTTTGCTCAATAGCAATAGCAGGAGGTAACCCTTTAATGTAATCCACTTCAGGCTTAGACATCTTACCGAGAAACTGACGAGCGTATGCCGACAAGCTCTCTACGTACCTACGCTGCCCCTCGGCATAAATGGTATCGAACGCCAAAGATGATTTTCCGGAACCTGATAACCCGGTGATTACCACAAACTTATTTCTCGGGATAGAAACATCTACATTCTTCAAGTTGTTAACTCTTGCTCCCTTTATATCTATTGTTTCCGACATAGCACATTAACTTTGATTTCAAGACTACAAAATTAAGAAAAAACCGTCAAATGCCACAACTATCCGCCTCTCCAATTTGTTATAAATACTAAATTAGCACAAAAACTGAAACGAATAAGTAAAAAAACAATTACAAATATTTGGTCACTCAAGTTTAAAACGCTACATTTGCACTGAAAATCAACAAAATCAATTTTTAACAATCAACAAAAATTACAACTATGGCTTACGTAATAACTGATAAATGTGTTGCTTGCGGCACTTGTCTTCCTAACTGTCCTGTTGAAGCAATCTCTGAAGGCGACATCTATAAAATCGACCCGGATACTTGCATCGAATGTGGTACTTGCGAAAGTGTTTGCCCAAGCGAAGCTATTGTATTAGGCTAATTATTACTAGACTAATCAGAAAAATTTAGTGTCGCGCTCTTTGCGTGACACTTTTTTTATCCGGATATTTTGTAACTTTGCAGTACATAAACATCAACTTTTTCTCGAAGCACTATTATATGTCCGTAAATCCCGTTTTTTCAATTATTACCATTACTTTCAATGCCGAAAGCACGGTTAGACCTACGCTTGAAAGCATCAAGAAGCAGACTTTCACCGATTTCGAATACCTCGTCATTGACGGAAATTCATCAGACAACACCGTCAGCATCGTTAACGATGCACATATCCCCTGCACTACTGTTATCAGTGAACCTGACAAGGGATTGTATGACGCTATGAATAAGGGCATTAAATTAGCTAAAGGACAGTATTTAATATTTCTCAATGCCGGTGATGCACTCCACGAAGCGGACACCCTTAAATACGTTTCAGATGCTATAAAGAAAAATAATCCGGACATCGTCTATGGTCAGACTATAATTGTCAATTCCGAGAGAGTAAAAATTGCGAACAGACACCTCACGGCACCGGAACATCTCACGGCAGACAGTTTTAAGAATGGTATGCTCGTTTGCCACCAGGCTTTTATCGCAAGAAGGGATATTGCAGAATTTTACGACCTGTCATACCGTTTTTCAGCAGACTACGATTGGTGTATCAGATGCTTGAAAAAGTCTCGCAAGAATACTTACGTTGACAAAGTGCTTATTGACTATCTGAGCGAAGGCGTTACAACCAAAAATTTCAAAAAGTCGCTCCGCGAGAGGTATAGTATAATGTGTAAGTATTACGGAACACTGCCTACAGCCTTTAGGCACATCGGATTTTTGTTTCGCCACTTAATCAGAAAAATAACCCACTGATATGGATACTAAATATTACTTGGCTGTCAATAACAAACAGGAAGGTCCATACAATCTTCAGCAACTTCGCGATATGAACTTAGATGCTAATACACTTGTATGGTACGACGGACTTGATGAATGGAAAAAACTGAGTAATCTGCCCATTCTTTCATCTCAACTGACCAAGACTGAGACACCTCCTCCATTTGACGAAGAAAAATACATAATTGAGAATAACACAGTAGTGCCAATGCCGACACAAGAGGTCAACCCGTTCGGCTATATAAATAAAAAAGCAAAGCCGAACAACTACCTTGCCGAAGCTATTTTCTCACTGCTATTTTGCTGCCCTATCGCACTTATTGCCGTTTACAAATCGCTGCAAGTGAATAAATTATACAATAAGGGACTGCATGACGAAGCCAAGCACGCAGCCAAACAAGCTCGAAACTTTGCACTGCTTGCCGTTGCTGCCGGTTTTATAATCCCGATAATAAGTATTCTACTGAGTTAACTATGAGTAAATATATACTGAACACGTCTTTTCATCTCACTAAAAATGTGAAAGATGAATTTATCAAGTGGGCGAAAGAAACTTATATTCCCGCCGCACTTGAAACGGGTTTTCTTTCATCACCCGTGTTTACCAAAATCCTTGCGGAAATAGAACCGGGCACGGAAAGTTATGCCATACACTTCAAGATGGACGATCTGAAAAAAGCCGCTGAATGGCACGACACCATTGCCGCCGAACTAAAAAATGCTATTCACAACAAGACGAATAAGCAAGTATTATTTTTCACTACTTACATGGAGGAAATATAAGTGGACGAAACTCTTAGAGAATGGGATAAAATAATTATCGGAATTGACCCCGGAACTAATGTGATGGGCTACGGCATTCTCGGCATCAAAAACAAAAAGCCGCACATGATAGCCATGGGTGTCATAGAACTGTCAAAGCTATCAGACAGATACCTGCGCCTCAAGCGTATATATGACAGAGTGGTAGGACTTGTGGAGCAATATTTACCAGACGAAATGGCTATTGAAGCACCCTTTTTCGGCAAAAACGTCCAGTCAATGCTCAAACTCGGCAGAGCGCAAGGAGTGGCTATGGCAGCCGCACTGTCACGCGACGTTACGATCGTGGAATACGAACCGAGAAAAATCAAGCAAGCCATCACAGGCAACGGAGCGGCAAGTAAAGAGCAAGTACAAGAGCTGCTCAAAAGAATACTCAATATTCCCCAATCATCTATTTTACCCCAACTTGACGCTACTGATGCCCTTGCAGCCGCAATGTGTCATTTTTACGAAACTTCACGTCCGATTAAAGTTTCCGGCGGAGCTAAGACCTGGAAAGAATTTATTGCCCAAAATCCAAAAAGAGTAAAGTAAATATTTTTGACAGCCATACAAAATTTTGTAACTTTGCAACATATTAGAAATAAGACAGTAATATAAAAAATACATATTATGAAACTTTTTGAAAGACTTACAGTTAAAGCCAAAGGCAATCGCCAAAGGATAGTCTTACCGGAAGGCACTGAGCCTCGCACACTTACTGCGGCAGACCGCATTATAGCAGACGGAATTGCAGAGATTACACTTATCGGTGCCCCTGCAGACATCAAGCGTCTTGCAGAGGAAATGAAACTTGAGCACATCAAAGATGCAAAGATTGTAAACCCTGCAGACGAAACTGTAATTGACAAATATGCTCCTCTTTTCTTTGAATTAAGAAAGAAAAAAGGCATTTCCATGGAAGAAGCTCGTCTTACTACTGCCAATCCGCTTTACCTCGGCTGCCTTATGGTGAAAGCAGGTGATGCTGACGGTCAAGTAGCAGGTGCTATGAACACTACAGGTAACGTACTTCGTGCCGCATTTCAGGTTATCAAGACTCAGCCGGGCATTGACGTAGTTTCAGGTGCATTCCTTATGCTCTTACCTGATGATAAGCCATACGGAACAGACGGTATCCTCGTGTTTGCTGACTGCGCAGTAGTTCCGGACCCTAACGCTGCCGAACTTGCACAAATCGCAGTTTCAGCCGGTCAAACTGCAAGAGACCTCGCAGGCATTGAGCCGAGAGTGGCAATATTAAGTTTTTCTACAAAGGGCAGTGCTAAGCACGAAAGAGTAGATAAAGTGATTGAAGCCACTGAAATCGCTCACAAAATGGCTCCGAACCTTATCCTTGACGGTGAACTTCAAGCAGATGCTGCAATAGTACCTGTCGTATGCAACACCAAAGCACCTAACTCACCACTCAGCGGACGTGCAAACGTACTCGTATTCCCTTCACTTGAAGTAGGAAACATCGCATACAAACTCGTTCAACGTCTTGGCGGAGTAGAAGCCGTAGGTCCTGTACTTCAAGGTCTTGCAGCCCCTGTAAATGACTTGTCACGCGGCTGCTTCCCCGAAGATATTTACAAGACTATCATTATGACTTGTAACCAAGCCATCGGACTTAAAGAGAATAAATAATAAACCAACATATACACACTTCGATTACAAATGAAAATTCTCGTATTAAACTGCGGAAGCAGTTCCGTAAAATACAAGTTAATAGATACAACTAAAGGAGAGACACTTGCTGAAGGTGGTGTTGAAAAAATCGGACTCGAAGACGGTTTTCTCAAATTCAAAAAAGCTGACGGCTCCAAGGAAATTGTGAACCTCGGCAAGACAGACCACAAAGGCTCAGTAATGGCTATTCTTAATAACCTTACCGATGAAAAGGTTGGCTGCATAAAGAGCTTTGACGAAATAGATGCAGTAGGTCACAGACTCGTACACGGTGGTGAAAAATTCAGCAAGAGCGTTAAGATTGACGACCAAGTGATAGCTATGGTAAAAGAATGTTATCCACTCGCACCGCTCCACAACCCTGCAAACATCACCGGCGTGGAAGCAATCCTCGCAATATTGCCAAACGTGCCGCAAGTAGGCGTCTTCGACACTGCATTTCACCAAACAATGCCGGCAAAAAGTTTTATGTATGCTCTCCCCTACAAATACTACAAAGAAGACGGCGTACGCAGATACGGTTTCCACGGCACAAGTCACAGATACGTATCAGCTCGCGTATGTGAAATTCTCGGCGTAGATATTAAAGACCAAAAAATCATCACTTGTCACGTAGGTAACGGAGGCTCTATCACAGCAATCGTCGGAGGCAAGAGTGTGGACACATCTATGGGACTTACACCTACTGAAGGACTTATGATGGGTACACGCGTAGGTGACGTTGACCCGGGTGCGCTTACTTACCTCATGAAGAAGCACAACCTCACTGCAGACGATATTCAACGCATCATAAACAAGGAAAGCGGTGTAGCCGGAGTGTCTGAAATTTCATCAGATATGCGCGAAATAGAATCAGCCGTTAAAGCCGGCAATGAACGTGCTACCCTCGCCCTTGACATGTACGAACAGCGCATCACAAAATACATCGGAGCATACGCTGCTGAAATGGGAGGCGTAGATATCATCGTCTTTACAGGCGGTGTAGGTGAAAATCAGACAGGACTCCGCGGAAACGTTTGCCGTCCGTTGAAATTCATGGGAGTGGAAATAAATGAAGAATTGAATGCCGTAACTCGTGGCACTGAAACAGTGATTTCCACACCGGAATCAAAAGTAAAAGTAGTAGTTGTTCCTACCGACGAAGAACTTATGATTGCTCGCGACACTGAAGCCATTGTAAGCGGAAAAACTCTATAATTGACTTAAATCACCAACCATCATAAAAGGGTGAGCCCTCCGCTCACCCTTTTTCTATCAAAAACTTAATGGAGAAAAACACTGTACATAAAAAGTCAATACGCTATATCTCAAAATACGTATCTCCGATAGGCACACTTACAATATCCGCTGACGATAACGCCTTGACAGGATTATGGATTAGCGGACAGAAAAATTTCGGCAGTACATTGGCAGGATACGAATGTATCGAGCAAGACAACACCATCATAAACGCTGCACACAAGTGGCTTGACGAATACTTTGCAGGCGAATATCCACAGACGGCTATTGAAGTCAAACTTGAAGGGACTGACTTCCAAGTAAAAGTGTGGAACGTTCTCCGTAATATACCATACGGGTGCACAGCCACCTACTCAGATATAGCACAAGCCATAGATTGTAAATCAGCAAGAGCGGTAGGCAATGCCATTGGCAAAAATCCGATTTCCATTATTGTCCCCTGCCACAGGGTAATAGGCACTAACGGCAAGCTCACAGGTTATGCCGGTGGCATAGATGCAAAAAGTGCACTGCTGAAATTGGAAGGAAAAGAATAATATTATTACGTTCCGCTACTCTGCATTCGGTCAAATTAGAGGACATACAAAAGTTATTGAAAAACAAAGGATTAATAATCGAATTGTGCATTTTATGGCATTTTTGTTGTGCAATTTGTGGATTTTCAGCCTTTCTGACTATGAAAATCGTCCTTAAAAAGATTGTCACATTACTGAAATTAAAAATTGTCATACCTCCGGATAACATTATCTGAAATTAGCAGACTATAGCAAAGAAAAGAGAGCATATCAGAATTTCTGATACGCCCTCTTTTTTATTTGGATAAGGTCAAAAAACGGGAACTACATCACTACTTTAATTGACTTGATAGTTTTTCCTGCTTTGACATTAATTATATACAAACCCTTAGCAAATCCGTCAAATGTAATTTCACCATTTACATTAGTCGCTGATTTAACAAGAGAACCGGCAGCAGAGTAAACAGCGACGTTTGCAGCGTTTTCACCTACATATACTGTAACAGCGTCTGCGGATTTGACTGCATAGATACCGGCAGTCTCTACAAGACTTACACCACCTTCACGATTAGAGTAATGTACTACAATTTGCTTGTTGTAAACATATTCACTTGTCGGGCGGAATGCACCTGCTTCAACTATGAAGAAATAGTCTTTATCAGCCTCCAGTTTAATCGGAGTGATAAACCCATCGTAGTCTGCAGGGAATATTTGTGCTTTATTACCTGATGTAATCACGAACCATTGATCTGCGCTACCCATTGTTTCAGTACCAACAGGGACTCCGTCTTGGAGAGAACCTTCAATTACTTTAACTTTGCTTTCAGCACTATATGATTTGCTTACGTTAGATTCAAATGTAAGGTAAACGTTACCTATTTCGTTGATACTTGAGCCGTCTGCAGGATCAACTGTAACAGGCATAAACTGTGGTTCTACATAAGTACCATAGTAGTGAAGAGTAATTTCTTCATTTTGGTATCCTTAAGCATTTTTGAATGTACCTGCAGGAATAATAACGAAATACTCCTTATCTTTTTCCATATTAATAGGTTCACCGCCTTCACCGTATTCGTCAAGAGGCACGATTTGTTGTGCTTTCTTATCACTACCGATTACGCTCCACATACCTACAGATATTTCTTGACCTACCGGAATCTGAGAGATGAGTTTACCACACAATACTTTAATCTTCGGATTACGGCTAACAACAGTTACATCGTCAGCGAATGTGAGAGTGAGTTTGTCGAGGGTTGAAACATTAGCATTGTCTGCAGGGTCAACGGCAGGTGTGATTATGCCTGCTTCAGAATCTACTATTTGTGAAATTGCTTCAAAAGAGCCATATTCGCTTTTATAACTATCTGCAAGACCTTTAGGACAGTAAACAGTCACTTGTTTGTCAGGCACACCGTAGAATGGGGATTCGCTGGTATATTCCCAATAGCCTACTGTAGGTACTTTAGAACCTGTAAAGTGGATTTCCTTGAGGGCTGTGGCTTGATAGAATTGGCGGATACCCATATCGAGAACATTTGAGCCGACAGTTACAGAAGTAAGGTCAGTGCAGCCGGCGAATGTTGCGTCTGCAATATGACGAAGTCCTTGCGGAAGTTTTACAGATGTAAGTTTTGTAGAAGCAAAGGCTTGCTCACCTATGAGGACTATATTGTCTGAAAGGTTTATTGACTCAAGTGGAGTTTGGCAGAATGCAAATTCATCAATAGCGATTACAGATTCCGGTAAAACCACTTTTTTAACACCTGTGAGTTGGAATGCACCGCCGTAAATACCTTTACAGCCATCTTGCACGGTAACTTCAGTAGCAGTTGATTTAGGCAAGAAGAAAACGAGCATTGAAAGATCTGCCGCATAGACTCCTTCACCGTATATTTTAAAGTTTTTGTTATCACCAATAGTGACTTTGCTTATTTGGCTTCCAGTAAATGCACGTGTTCCGATACTTTCAAGTTTATCGGGAATAGCGAATTCAGTGATAGCAGTATTGAAGAACGCTTCTTCACCGATTGTTGCAACGTTATTCATTGAACCATTAATAGTAGCGAGTGATTTGCAATCACCGAATGCACCGTCACCTATTGAAGTGACGCTTTCAGGTATAGTGACACTTTCAAGGCTGCCACATCTGTTAAACGCTACACGACGAATTTCAGTAACATTTTCCGGGATAACAACTGATTTCAGATTCTTGCAATTATAGAATGCTGATTTACAGATGTATGTCAGCCCTTTTGGTAATTTGATACTTTCAAGAGCATAGCATGTGCCAAAGACGCTGCCCGCACTTGGTCCTAATTCAGTAACATTGTCAGGAATATCAATAGATGTGAGGCTACGGCAACCATAGAATGCATAGTCTCCAATAGATTCAAGTCCTTCAGGCAATGTAACATTTGCGATAGAACTGCTACCGAAACAGTAGTAACCAAGCGACTTAACAGTTGCAGGAACTTTAACTGATGTGGCGTTGCTGTAATAGAGTGCATAATCTTCGACAGAAACTACACTATATTCCGCTCCTTCGTTTGTAACCTTTTCCGGAAGTGTTACAGAAGTTAGTGAAGACTGCACTTTCTTGATACCTGCGGTATCATCACTTTTAACAATATAAGTAACACCTTCAATATCAAAGGTGTCACCTACAGCCGCACTTGACACATTTGCTAACAGTGACAACGCAGAGAACAAAAGTAAAAATTTCTTCATAATACTCTTATTTCGTTATGACCCGACAAACCTTATGTGAAATAGCAGTGGGTCTGTTGTTGCAATTCACATTAAAACTATTATTCTTTTTTCACCACAAGGTTACTAATTTTTCAAAATTTTACAAACTAAGATTAAAAAATTACACACATACACAGATCTTTCATTTAAAATATAAGTACAGAAGTAAAAAAAACAACAATTTCGGCTGTAAATAACCGTAGATATCCAGAAAACAGTTAACTAATTGTTTAGTAGAGTCTTAAAGAATTTGTAACTTTACAAAGAACCCCCGTTACACCCGTCACGGGCTTATTCGGGGCAAATTCCTAAAAAATATATGGCAATGAAGTTACAAAAAAATATCTGACATAGAACAAACATAATTGCCATCATATTTGCCAAAGAAACATCCACAAGGAAATACACCGATGTTACATCCTGAAGGCGAGAATGAACCGACAACCGTATCAACTGCACGGCGCATAACAAGCAACCTGAGAGCCACAGTAATGTAAGGCAGTTTCGGCAATCAAAACAGCACTACGGACTAAACTGAATAGCCGCACGTAACCGATATAGTGAAACACTATTGTATCAATTTTTACAAAGTTTTTCAAACTAAGACCGTTAACCGAGATTATTTGCACGCATTAACTGAAATTCCATAACTAATGGCAAGCACTTAGTGAGCATTAAATGTTTACCAAAATACGAGATTGGCATCATCTCATAGAAACTTAAGATGACGCCACTCTTTGTTTAGAATCATATCTGCTCTTACTTCACCATCACCATTGCGCCGGCTGAGTGAGCGGAGAATTGCGGTGCATACTGACTTTGAGCAGTGGCAAGTCCTGAGGCAAATTCACCGGCGTGAGTGACGGTAAATTCTTGTTCCAGAATGAATGTGCCTTTGCGCAAGAAGTCAATAAATAATGAACTGCAATCATTTCGTGTCTCGCGATAGAAATATAAGCCTTCACTATACACAGGTGTCGGCAACTGATTTACCGGTTCCAGACACGCAGGACGATTATCCACGATGGCTACATAACTCATAGTTTCTTTAGCCTTTAGTGTTAGAGATATTTTTACAATATCTCCAATATGAAACTCATTTGTTTCTTCCCATTTTTCACCTTCAGGAGTAAGACGTTTTACAAGGAAACGTTTTTCTACTGAAAGTTCGTCACATGAATGGCTTTTGACATCTGCCATTTTCTGAGTTGTGATAGAATAGAGAGCACCGTAAGCAGGTATTTTCTCCACTTTGTCAATAGTAAGGACTGAAGGTCCTGTCACAAGGTCCGAAATATCAGTGCGGAAGTGTCCTGTTATTTTCTCTATCTTTGACGGAGTCACCAATTCCTGATTTACTTTAACAGCACAACGGGTAGATGCGGGAATGAGCCATTTACTACCGCTGCCGATTATCGCTGCTACTGCATGAGAAGTGGCAACAGCATCACCCCAGTCATTACGGCATTTTTCAAGGAGAAGCCATTGACGAATCTTATCTATATCTTTTGATGAAGGTTCTACTTCATTGTAGGCATTGAGGATAAGTGATGTAGTGGAAACTACGCTTGACGACCACCAACAACGGCTGTCAAGATTATCCCACCACATACCTTTTTCTTCTGTCTCGGAAGAATATTCGTTGATGGAACTCAAAATCACTTTTGCCATTGAAGGATAATTCGACCGATTAAGAATTATTACGGACAATGCCTTTTCATGGAGAGAATATGACTTCCAATCCGCTACAATTTCTTGCACAGTCTTGTCTGAAGTTTTATTTGAAGCAGTTGACTGCTTGATTTCCGGATAATATAGACGAGTGTAAGTGTAAAGCATATCAGTAAGCGTTTTGTTAGCATCTTTATTATGCTTTGCTATCTGAGCATCAAGGTAGAGAACTGCATTTTTCACCATATTATCAAGTTTTTTACTTGACGGATAGAATCCAATCTGCTTAAGCATAGCAAATGCTGCAAGAACGTTTTGTGTAGCCCATTCCGAACTTTTTTCTCCATAACTGCACCATGCCCAACCTCCGCCATTACGTTGAAGTTTGGCAAGAACGTCTATTGCAACATCGTAGGTGTGCTTGATTTCCTTGTTATCAAGAAGGAGAGCAAGACGAGTCATACGTTGAGTATCGTTCATTGCATCAAGCATCCAAGGAGTACATTCAAGGAGAGCCACCTTCAAGTCTTGATTTTTGCTCAGCATTGAAGTCAGCGTGGAGTCACTCTTATCTGACTCAAGCCAATATCTGAGGGCGGAAGCAATTTCAGGATTTTGCTTAATGACACCTTCAGCCACAGCTGCAGAGAAAATAGAACCGGCAGCATCAGTCGAAGTGCACGGAGTTTCATTTCTCAGTCCCGGAAGTGCTGTGACAACGCTCCAAGTAGGATTTTCGTAAAATTCAAGTGTCACGTTTGCATTTTCACCTCTTGGGACAGGCACTTGGACCGATGTTTGGTCAATACCCATATAGAACGGCCTTGTTTCAATAACAGGTTGAGCTGCTTCAAGAGTCAATATCAAGTTCTGTTCGCCATCGGAATTTATTCCGTCACTTGCCTTAATTCTGAACAACATAGGAGTACCTGCTTTTTCCACTTGTACAGGCAGATACACCACTCTTGACTCCATAGCACCAAGGGAAACAGTGTCCACCACAGCGGTAATAGATTCACCGGTAGCAGTATCAAACAGTTCAGCCTTGACACTTACGTTATCACAAGCACTATCAGTGTTGTTCATAATAGTAGCGGCAAGGACAGCCATATCACCTTGACGCAAGAAACGAGGTAATGCACACTTCACCATTAACGGTCGTGATGCAACAACTTTACGAGTCTGAGTATCGACCTTCATATCTTCCGTAAAAGCAGTAGCGTTAAGTATCCAAGTGGTTGAAGACTGAGGGTAAGTGAAAGAGAATTCAAGATTACCGTCTTTATCCGTTGTAAGCATAGGTTCAAAGAAGGCAAGCGGTTCTTCAGAAGGACGATATTGTTCTGATTCCGCCGGCTTGGAAGCGACTTTATCATCACCACCGTTAACCACCACACACTCTTCCAATTTACAGCCTTCTACTGCGCCTTCTACTGCGGCGCTCTCCTCCTTAACCATCGGCATAGCCATATCGTACTGCACATCACCGGCATCATTTGCAGAAGACATACACATTCTTGAATAATGCAGTCCGTAGCCTCTTATGTATCTTGCCTGTATCCAATCTCTATTCCAAAGATTTAGTTTAGGATCAGAGATAGAATAATTATAAAAACGGATATATTCGTAATGTGAATCAGACAGAATGCTTATTCCCCGGAAATCAATACTATTCTTTTCATAGACTCCACGTATATAAGGTTTCAGAGGAGAATGTGCAAGGATATCGTCTATTGACTGTGAAAACATATTCAGCACAACGGCAGACTCAACTCCCACACCTGCGGGATATGTGGTCTTAAACGTAATTGTCTCCAAATCGCCTGGAAGAACGCGGTCACGGAAAGTTTCTATTCCAAGTTTAAACTTTTCACGAGCAGGAGGAGTGGAAACGGCTATGTAGATGTTAAAATCCTCTATATCATTGATACCAATAGCTCTTATCATCGCAGAATTAATACTATCAGGCAGCATCACAGGCAGATGATTAATACCCTTCTCTATCGTAACCCATTTTTGGTCCACAATAGTACCGCCGGACAGTGCTATAAGATTAATAGTAAGCGAATCGCGATCCGTTGCTAATATTAAATCACCTTTCCGAGAAGTGAAATTAAGAGATGAGTTTGGGGTCCAAAGAATTTGTTTTACAGGAAACTCCTTTTTTGACGGATTGTAAAAAATCTTGTTTTCACCTATATATTTTTCCGCCAAAGCAGAGTCAACCGGTGCTATTTCCACCTTGTATTGTCCTGTAGCCACTTCCTTCATATCCAATAGTTCAGAAGGAGTTTTAACAGTCTTATTGAAAACGATTTTATCACCGTCAAAAATAGTAACTGTCAGCGGAATAACCTTTTCATTACCAAGAGCGTCACTAACGGAAATTCCTAAATTAACCGGTGACTCAACATTCACATTTTCATCACCTTGAACACGGATAGCGTATGGTTTTCCAAGAGTGAAAGACGTAGAAGTACTTCGAGTTTCTCCAGCCTGAGATGTCACATTGCAATACACAGATATTAATCCCTTAGGATAATCTGCGTTCTCAATATCTTCTTTATCTAATACAACAGTAAACACACCGTTTTCATCAGTAGCGACTTCAGATGTAAAGAAGTCTTCTTCATCAGTTATGAACCACCAATAAGAATCAGACGATTTTGCTGTTACGGCAACTTTTGCATCAGCGATCGAGAAACCGGAATAATCTGTTGCAACACCTTTTACGGTAACAGCCCCTTTTTCCGGCACATCTCTCTGGACATCATTCACTTTGACTTCAAAGGTAGGTAACTTATAGTCACTAACCATAAAGCTACCGACATTTCCGAGCTCCTCATTTTCAATTTCAACACCTACTGAAAAGTATCC
>JALEMF010000111.1 GCA_022768005.1 Bacteroidales bacterium
ATGACATGTGTAAGGTCATCTACGTCAAGACCGCGAGCCGCAACGTCGGTAGCCACAAGGATAGTGATAACCCTGTCACGGAATTTTTTCATCACTATGTCACGCTGCTGTTGAGAAAGGTCACCGTGCAGAGCATCAGCATTGTATCCGTCATGCATCAGCATATCCGCAATCTCCTGAGTCTCAACTCTTGTGCGGCAAAATACTATAGCGTATATATTAGGATTGTCATCAGCTATTCGCTTAAGTGCAAGAGCCTTGTCACGGGCATGCACCATATAGTAAACGTGGTTTACATTCGCTGCGCCCTCATTCTTAGTGCCGATAACTATTTCCACCGGCGAATGCATATATCGCTTCGCTATGCGTGCAATCTCCTGTGGCATAGTAGCAGAGAACATCAGAGTCTTATGCTCGTTAGGGATATGGTCAAGAATTTCATTTATAGAGTCAAGGAAACCCATATTCAGCATCTCGTCAGCCTCATCGAGGATAACGGTATGCACGAGGTCTGATTTCACGACTCCTCTGTTAATCAAGTCAATAAGTCGTCCGGGAGTAGCCACGATGATTTGCACGCCGCGCTTCAAAGCACGAATTTGGCTCTCAATGCTCGAACCGCCGTACACAGGCAGCACGGTCACGTCAGGCATATACTTGGAGAAATCGCGGAGGTCATCAGCGATTTGCAAGCAAAGTTCGCGAGTAGGAGAAAGGATAAGAGCCTGAGGCTTGGATATATCAGTGTCAAGTCGTTGTATTACAGGCAGTCCGAAAGCAGCCGTCTTACCTGTACCTGTTTGTGCAAGAGCCACCACATCACAATCTTCATGCAGCAAATACGGGATAACCTGTTCCTGTACAGGCATAGGCATCTCAAATCCCATATCCGCAATGGCGTCAAGCAGTGGAGCAGCAACGCCTAATTCTTCAAATGTCTTCATTAATGATAATATTTTGTACAAAGGTAGCAATTATCAGCGAGTAAGCAGCAATCTTTCGTAAAAATAAGGTAGCAAAGACCATGGAAATTAATGAAAGAGCCGTGTAGCAAAGGCAAACCGTTGCAGTCCTTTTCGACTTTTCCGCCCTTTTCGCTTTTAAATCACTTAAATTATACAATATTTTACGTAATTTTCCGTTAAATATGTTAGAGGAAATTGTATCCTCACCATTTTGATATGCTTTGTACTATGCGTTTACGTAATAAAATAAAATCACTCCACTTGAGAACAATCATCACAATTATTCTCACACTCTGTATCTCACAGCACGCCATTTCATTCCCTACTTCCACTTACACCGAGAAATCAGTTCTCGCAGAAGGAAGATGGGTAAAAGTCAGTGTAAAAGAGACCGGAATGTACCTCTTGAAGGCTGAGGACCTGCGCAAATGGGGGTTCACTGACGTATCTCGCGTCAGAGTATATGGCTACGGCGGAAAACGTATTCCCGACGCTCTTACTTTAGCCAACTATACAGATGATTTACCGCTCGTGCAGACTGTCAATACTTCTGCCGGAGTATATTTTTACGGCGTTGGCGTCGTAGATTGGAAAACTCTCAACGGCACGGACTTCAGACCGGCAAGCAACCCGTTCTCGGTAGCAGGATACTATTATGTCACAGAAAGCGATGAGCCGCTGCGCGAAATCAACACCACCGGAACCCCTACAGCTAACAATCCCGCCACTACATTCCGCGAACATATCTTTCACGAAAGAGACCTTCTCTCACTTGCCGAGACAGGACACCTCCTCGTGGGCGAAGACTTCCGCCTTAATAAAACACAAAAGTTCAACTTCAAACTTACTGACAAAGCACCTGATACTAACGTATGGGTGGAAGCGGATATGGTGGTAAAAAGCGTAGGTTTCACCACTACTCTCGCATTCAACGTCAACGATACCGAACTTCCAACAACAAGTTCGGACGTAATATCAAGTACACAAAACACGTCACACCACCACGGCACGGAGGCTATGATACGTAAAACGTTTCCACTAAACTCGGAAAACTTACAACTTCAGTTGACTCTCAAGGCTTCCTCCACGCCCTCAAATGCAAACTTGAACTATATATCGGTAAACTATTACCGACAGCTGAAAATGAACGGTAACTCGCTGATTTTCACAGGCAGCAATTCTTCACTCAAACTTTCAAGCACTACAGCCAAGACAGTCATTTGGGACGTAACAAACCCGCTGAAAATCACCAAGATTAATGCTTCAACAGCAGAAGCCGGAACTATGGCGTGGACGTCATCTTACGGCAATTCTCGCCAATATGCTGCATGGAACGAAGATTCATCACTCCCCTCACCGGAATTTATAGCATCTGTAGCAAACCAGAATATCCACGGAATGGAAACTCCGGATATGGTAATATTCACAATTCCGGATTATACCACTCAGGCAGAACGACTTGCACAGTTCCACAGAGAAAGTGAAGACACACTGAAGGTACTTGTTCTTAATCAAGACATAGTGTTCAACGAATTTTCTTCCGGCACAGCCGACGTTAACTCCCTCCGCCGTTGCCTCAAGATGTTTTACGACCGCGGCGTTGGCAAACAGCGACAACTGCGCTATGCTCTCTTCTTCGGAAAAGCATCACACGACAACCGCCACCTCACCTCCGCCGTACAAGCGCAAGGAGTACCCACTATGCCAACATGGGAAAGCGAAGAAGGACTTAACGACAATACGTCATACACCACTGACGACATCTTCGGATTTCTCCTGGACAACTCCGGAGTAAGCACAGCAAGCGACAAACTCCAAGTAGCACTCGGAAGAATATCCGTCACCTCCACCAACGAAGCAAAAACCGTAGTGGATAAAATCATCAAATACGCCACTTCCTCTCCGGAAGGCAACTGGCAGAACAACGTTCTCCTCGTATGCGATGACGAAGACAACGGCGTACACCTCAAGCAGTCGGAAAATATGTGGAACAATATGCTGAACACCGACGGCGGTAAAGATATGTTCTATCAAAAAGTGTATATCGATGCTTACGACCGCACAGGCGGTACGTACCCCGGAGCAAGAAGCGATATGTTCCGTATCCTCGAAGAAGGTACAGCCTTCTGGGCATACTCCGGACACGCAAACCCGAACTCCTGGACCGCAGACGGACTTATGACTTACACTGACATCGCATCACTTTACCTCAAACGCCTTCCTGTGGTTTTCGCATTCACCTGCGACTTCCAGCGCTGGGACGGTAAAGACGCTTCAGCCGCAGAAATCCTCTTCAAAAACGCTAACGGCGGTGTTGCCGCAGCATTCAGCGCCACTCGCCCCGTATATATTTCAGACAACGGTTACTTCTCAAGCAACGTGGGCAGATACATCTTCTCCAAAGACGGAGAAGGCAAAAGACTCACTATCGGAGAAGCAATTCGTCTTGCTAAAAATAATTATCTCCAGGAAGGACGCCCCGTATCGAACTCAAACAAACTCCGATACGTACTCCTCGGCGACCCGGCAATACGCCTCGTAACACCGTCACCTAAAGTAAAAGTTACAGAGATTAACGGAGTGGATATTAATTCACCTGAGCCACCGACAATAAAGGCTTCACAGAAAGCGACAGTCACCGGAGTTATCCTCAATAACGACGGCTCTATAATGACAGACTACAACGGTATCGTCACATCGACTCTCTACGATGCCGAAACAAGTGTTACCACCAAAGGTAACGGCGAAACAGGTTCGCAAGACACCTTTGACCAGCAAGGAACTCGTCTCTACGCAGGCTCGGACTCTATCGTAGGCGGACACTTCAATATCAAAATGGCAATGCCTTCCGAAATCGCCGATAACTACCGTAATGCCGCCATAAATCTCTTTGCTTCTTCCAGCAAAGATACTCGCAGAGGCGTAGGTGTTAACCGAGACTTCTACGTTTACGGATTCGACGACTCTGCACCGGAAGACAACGAGCCGCCGGTAATAGAATCGTTTTACCTCAACCACTCATCATTCCAAGACGGTGATAAAGTAAACGAATCACCTATGGCAATAGCACACGTATCGGACAACGTCGCTATAAACCTCTCAATGGCAGGCATAGGACACCAAATGACTATGTGGCTTGACGGTGCGGAAAAAAGTTATAACGACGTCTCTCAATTCTACACCCCGGCTTCTGACGGTTCGCCATCAGGTACTATAGCATACCAGCTTGAAAACCTCACCGACGGTGAACATTCACTCAGACTCCGCGTATGGGACACCGCAGCAAACCCTGCCGAACAGACTATATACTTCCAAGTGGAAAACGGACTCCCCGCAAAAGCATTTGACGTGTATACGGACCGTAATCCGGCTTCTGCTGAGACAAACTTCTACATTTCTCACAACCGCCCTGACGCAATGGTGGAAGTCACAATATCTATTTACGACATTATGGGCAGACTCGTCTGGACTTCAGTACAATCCGGTCGCAGTGACCTCTTCACCACCTTCCCTATCACATGGAACCTCACCGATATGGCAGGCAGAAGAGTGCAGCAGGGAATATACGTCTATCGTGCTACTATTAAAGGAGAAGACGGAACGGAATCAAACGCCTTAGGTCGCAAAATAGCCGTAGCCGGGAACTATTAGGACTATTATAAAACGTTTTGCAAAAAGCCGTCTTACAGTCCTTTAACCATTGTAGTCCTCAATAACACTCAATCAAAAAAAAATTCCTATCTTTGCGAAATAAATAAAGAAAAATGAAAAGTTTCAAACAAAGAATATCAGAAACAAAAACTACTCGCTGGGTACGATTTACCATAGTATCAATAATTTTCTTCGCCTGGGTAATATGGCTCGGGACTTGGTGGGTGGCACTATTCGAACTCCTCCTCTTTGACATTTACATTACCGGATATATCCCGTTCACATGGTGGAAAAAGAGCAAAAACAAGGTAGTCTATAACATAATGAGCTGGGTAGATGCAATAGTCTATGCACTCATTCTCGTTTACTTCGCATTCGCATACATAGGACAAAACTATCAGATACCATCATCATCGCTTGAAAAGACACTTCTCACAGGTGATTACCTCTTCGTAAACAAAATGATTTACGGACCGAGAGTGCCGATGACACCGATACATTTTCCTCTCGTACACAACGAATTACCTATTCTCAACTGTGACAGTTACTGCGACAAGCCCGCAGTAAAATACCACCGTCTCAAAGGCTTCAGAAAAGTGGAACGCGGTGACATCGTCGTTTTTAACTTTCCTGCAGGCGACACTATCACCACAAAGGTAAACAACCCGGATTACTACACCCTCATCAAAGCATACGGCAGAACTGCTGTATGGAACAACAAAGAAGTATTCGGCGATATTAAATACCGCCCCGTAGATCGTCGTGAAAACTACGTAAAACGCTGCGTGGCTATTCCGGGTGACAGAATTAAAATTGTTGACCGTGATATTTACATCAACAACGTAAAGCAACCTATACCGAAAAACGTTCAATTCCAATGCTACTATCAGACTAAACAATTCCAACTCTCTGATGAAGTATTTGAAAAACTCGGTATTGCTAAAGAAGATATCCACACTCTGAATACTCGCAACTACGACGCTGCTACGCTCGCCGCATACGGAATAACCGTCAACTCCGACGGTTCAGTACCACCGGTATATATCACACCTCTCACATCTCAGATGATGGAAGAACTTAAGAAAATGCCGGAAATAACTATGGTACGTCTATTACCGTCAAATGCAGAACCAGGGACAATGTTCCCGGACGGACTGTCCGACACTTGGACTTGCTCCGATTACGGAGGTGAAAACGGTATCCTGCTTCCTGCCAAAGGTATGAAAATTGCAATCAACAGCGACAACTGGACTACTTACGAACGCGCTATCAGAGTATATGAAGACAATCCTACCGCTAAGATGGTAAACGGCACTCTCTACATCAACGATAAGCCCGTCAAAGAATACACATTCACGATGGACTATTACTTCATGATGGGAGATAACCGTGACAACTCACTTGACTCACGCTATTGGGGATTTGTACCGGAAGACCATATTGTAGGTTCACCTTGGAGAGTTCTCATATCATTTGACAAAGACAAATCCGCATTTAACGGCGGTATTCGTTGGAACAGAATCTTCCTCAACGCAAATCCGGACAAAGAAAATTTCAAGTAAATGCCCTCTCCCCTGATCATATATCCCGAATCCACAGCCGTCTTTTCTCCAGCTTACTACGGCACGATTGACTACTATGCCACTCTCGCAAAATACGGCTGTGCGGTTGTTGACTACTCTTCACGATTCGACAAACGACTTAAAAGCACTCATCGAACCACAATCGCAGATGTAAACCGAGAGCTGAGCCTCACAGTACCGATAGAAAAGCCTGTGTCATTGACTAAAGCGACATGGGGTGACATACGACTCTCAAGCCACGGAGAATGGTGGCACGTTCACAGAGTATCCATCGAATCAGCTTACGGCCGTACACCATTCTTTGAATACTATATCGACCGCTTTGCCGAATTTCTTGATAAAAACGTACTCAGTAAACATCCAACACTACAATCACTTGACACAGCAATAAACACTGTCATCTGTGACATTCTCGGTATAGAAACAGATATCCGGAGCCATTGCGATAAGGAAAAATATGCAGATTTCCGATACAACAACTTTTCACAATTAAATCCCGTTGAATACTATCAAGTTCGACAATCGGAATTTGGCTTTATTCCTCACTTATCTATCCTTGATCTCATTTTCAATATGGGACCCGAAGCACCGCTGATTCTTATCAAAATGAAATAAGAATGTTATAAATTATTGTAAATTTATGCAATAACAGTAAATTATTATTAAAACACACTTTGGTATTATAAAAAGACCTGACAAATGACTAAATTTGCACTATTAATAATTAAAGCGAGCAAACAATGAAACCAGCAAAGATACTCGTTGTTGACGATGAAGATACATTGTGCGAAGTTCTCCGCTTTAACCTGGAAGTTACAGGTTATGATGTTGACGTTGCACAAAGTGCTGAAGAGGCTTTAACCAAAATATCACAAACTCCCTACAATCTCATTATATTAGACGTAATGATGGGAGAAACAAGCGGATTCACACTTGCAAGAAAACTCAAAGCGGACAAAGACACCAAAGACATACCTATTATCTTCCTCACAGCAAAAGACAGCGAAGATGATATGATTGCAGGACTGAATATTGGTGCAGACGACTATATATTCAAGCCCTACACTATCCGTAATATCGTGGCACGAGTAGGCACAGTACTAAGGCGGACTATGCCCGTTGAAGAAGAACCGGAAGAAGACAAAAACGTTATCCATGTAGGAGAATTGTCTATTGACACCACTTCAAGAAGCGTTTACATCAACGGTAATTACATCAGAATGCCACGCAAAGAGTACGAAATACTCAAGCTCTTCGTATCCACACCCGGCAGAGTTTACACTCGCGAAGAAATCCTATCCAAAATCTGGGGCGACGACGTTGTTGTTATCCCGCGTGTCGTTGACGTGAACGTCACTCGACTTCGCAAAAAATTAGGAGACTTCGGAGACAGAATTATGACTCGCTCAGGCTACGGATATGGCTTTGAATTATAAAATATCATATCACCTGCGTCAATTCCTCGTATTGATGTTTTTCTCGTGGGCTATGGTAGCCTGCTTCGTCACATTTCAATACTGTAGAGAACGACAACTGAAAGCAGAGAGTATAGACAATATGCTCCAAGTCAACAATCTCCACATAATTGACGCTCTTGAAAATGAAAACTATAAGCCCGATGAGTTAACACTCGGTATTCCAAGACTCAAAGGGCTTAGAATAACCATTCTCAATCTCAAAGGCGATGTCTTGTTCGACAACGCTATTGACACCATCGCCAATACGGAAAACCACATAAATCGTCCGGAAATAGCACAAGCCGAAAATTCAGGCTCAGGCTACACACTCCGACGCCGTTCAGCTTCTACGGACAAGCCATACTTCTACTCCGCTACAAAAGGCAAAAAATACATTGTCCGCAGTGCTGTCCCTTACGACCATTCTCTGACACAAATGCTTGCAACAGACAGCGACTTCCTATGGATAATGTTAAGTATCACAGCACTCTTCAGCGTCATCGGATACTTCGTCACACTCAAGTCCGGTGAAGTAATCAGCAGGCTCAACGACTTTGCGGCAAGAGCTGAAAAAGGCGAAAGAATTTACGCCGACCTTGCTTTCCCGAAAAACGAATTAGGCTCCATATCAAGCCACATCGTAAAACTTTACTCTCACCTCCAGGAAGCTATCGTACAGAGAGACATACAGCACGAAAAAGCGATCTTCGAGCAACAAGAAAAAATCCGCATAAAAAGGCAGCTCACGAACAATATCAACCACGAGCTGAAAACACCCGTAGCGGCAATCCTCGTTTGCCTTGAAACTATCATAGAACACCCGGAACTTGACCCTGAGAAAAAGCAAGAATTTATACAACGTGCTTACAGCAGTGCTGACCGTCTCCGCTCACTCCTTAACGACGTATCGCTAATCACGCGAATGGAAGACGGAAACATCGCCATAGACAAAAAAGAAGTATCATTAGCAGGCATTATTGCTGAATCTATTGACGAATCAAAGCTGGATCACCCTGACTCCGAAATGGAAATAATCACAAACCTTCCGGACGGCGAACTAACAATAAAAGGCAACGAACAGATACTTATATCCGTATTCCGAAACCTGCTTGACAATGCCATCGAATACTCCGCCGGCACACAGATCGACATTACAGTAACGGAAACGAATGACGCATACGCAATAACACTTGCCGACAACGGCAAAGGAGTTGCAGAAGAACATCTTCCACACCTTTTCGAACGTTTTTACAGAATAGACAAAGGTCGCTCAAGGCTACTCGGAGGAACAGGATTAGGACTGTCAATAGTTAAAAATGCCGTCCTTCTCCACGGCGGAAACATCACCGTAAAAAACAAGCCGCAAGGCGGACTCCAATTCGACTTCACTCTCAGCAAATAAAGTTATATGACGTCCCTTGTCGCCTTTTTTGCCTTTTTCGTCCTTTTTAACTCCAAATCACCCTCAATAGAAAAAAAGTTTTACAAAAGATTATCATCTATTTCACAGACTGATAATTAATTCGTAAATTTGCAATCTTAAACTATGCGAATAATAAAGATTGTTTTTGAAAATGTCACAAACCAAACAGATTAAGACAGCACTAATCTCCGTTTTCGACAAAGACGGACTTCAGGATATACTCCGACTATTGGCGCAAAATGACGTAAAATTCATCTCTACCGGTGGGACTCGCTCCTTTATTGAAGGGCTCGGATACAGTTGTGAACCCGTAGAAGATATCACCGGCTATCCTTCTATCCTCGGAGGAAGAGTCAAAACCCTACACCCCAAAATTTTTGGCGGAATACTTAATCGTCGTGACAACAAAAACGACCGTCAACAGACTTTCGCTTACGGAATTCCGGAAATTGACCTCGTCATTGTGGATTTATATCCTTTCTCCGAAACCGTTGCATCAGGTGCTGAAGAACAAGACATCATTGAAAAAATCGATATCGGCGGCATATCATTAATCCGCGCCGCTGCAAAAAACTTCAACGATGTCACTATAGTCGCATCAAAACGCCAGTACGACACACTTCTCGATATCCTTAATGCGACAGGACCGAACACAACACTTGAGCAGCGCCGTCATCTTGCACAAGAAGCATTCGCAGTCACTTCTGCGTACGACACCGCAATCTTTAACTATTTTAACGGTACTTCTTCCGGCTGCGACACAAAAGTTTTCAACACCACTATCCACGGGGAAATGCCTCTCCGTTACGGTGAAAACCCTCATCAGAAAGGCTGTTTCTACGGCGACTTCAACGCAATGTTCGAGCAATTGCACGGAAAAGAAATTTCTTACAACAATCTTCTTGACATTGACGCCGCAGTTTCACTCATCTCTGACTTTGAACAACCCACATTTGCGATACTCAAGCACAACAACGCTTGCGGAGTAGCCTCCAGAGACAACATCCAGACAGCATGGATTGACGCACTCGCAGGAGACCCCGTTTCAGCATTCGGAGGCGTACTGATCGCGAACAGAGTTATTGACAAAGCTACTGCGGAAGAAATTAACAAAATATTCTTTGAAGTAATAATAGCACCGGGCTACTCTGATGATGCACTCCAAGTGCTATTCCAAAAGAAA
>JALEMF010000126.1 GCA_022768005.1 Bacteroidales bacterium
TGTGAAGCCCTTTTGAGAAAGTTTTTTGCAAAACTCAGTCATACTTCCTGTAATAGGAATGCCTTTAAAGGATAAATGTTCTTGTGCAAAGCAAGATATTGCAAAGCAAAAGACCATAATAATTGATAATGTTTTTTTCATAATTATAAAGTTTAAATGGTTAATTCCAGTCATTAACTTGGTTAATAAATTCTTCTTGGTCGATTTCTTTGTAAATCGGCTACTATTCTTGGGGCACTCGCAGCAGTGACAATAATCATCGCTATTATGACTACAGGTGCATTCTATATCTTCTCTTTTAATCTACAAATTTACAAATTTTTTCAATATAACATTGAAATAACCTTTATAAAGTTAACTGCACAGATTGATGATGGAAGTAACATTGTTGCATACACAATGTATAAATAAAGTTAAATCTATTATAAAATTCCGCTTGTTGAGATGCTGAAGGCTTCTTGATATCGGGAGTTAGACAGTTGGAACCTAAAATTTTTTCTAACGGGTGTTTGACAGTTTGGCTCTGAAAAATTTTTGTAAATAATTGACACTAAATATTTTTAGTTTCAATTATATTGTGGATCTTCTTATCTTTGACAGTTGATATAAATAAGAGATTAATATACAGCGAGTTGAATAATTCTAAAATGTGCTACCCAACTCGCTGATTTAAAATTTAACATTATCATATTATAAAATCCTCAGATTAGTCCACAATGCCAAGTGTCTTGCATAAGTCTGAGACATACGCCACAGTTGTTACATCTCTCCATCTTTTATTCTCACAGATACAAATACTATTTGCTTTAGAAAGGTATATTATCAGTGTTTGACGGGATTTATTTTCTATCAAGGCAGCTTTATTCGGATGTTTACAATGTAACTTCCTATGTATCGAGCACAGACCGCACGCTCTTCGAGGTGAGAGTGGGGAGAAGTGATATTCTATCACCGCATGGCGCACTACGTTCTTACCCTGAGTTACTTACGGCTGAAAGTTTTCGACATTCTTGATGATAATATTTTTTATTTATTGTGCTGTATTTATTTTAATGAAGGGGCCATTAAAATTTTGTGTTAAGAAAAATAAAGTCTATAAATTGCTGTTATAGTACTTTGCATTACCGGTCACTTCTTCACCGATAAATGGGGGTAGGGTGATATTTTCGTCTGCGTTTTTGAGTTCCACTTCAGCTACTGTCAGTCCTTCATTATTTCCGTGAAAAACGTCAATTTCCCATGTGTGATTGCCGTATGACACTATGTGGCGGTCTTTTATAATAATATTTCCTTCACACACAGTATCAATCATTTGCTTGGCATCGTGAATGGGAATTTCGTATTCCCATTCATCTCTGCTTGCTCCTTCGTTTTTACTTTTAATGGTTATATATCCTTTGTCTTCCTTAATTCGGACTCTTACTGTTCCTTCAGGTCTGTGGGAGATATATCCTTGTTCTATATGAAGAACTTTTTCAGCCATCTTGACGAAACTGTCGTTGATGACAAGGAATTTACGTTCTATTTCTTTTGCCATTATTCCTCTTTACGAAGTTTTAGTGCTACGACGTTTTCTACGTGTTGTGTGTGCGGGAACATATCAACGGGTTGTACTGCTGTAATATCGTATTTTACGTGAAGTAATGCGAGGTCTCTTGCTTGTGTGGCAGGGTTGCAACTTACGTACACTATTTTTTCAGGTTCTGCATTTAAAATCACGTTTACTACGTCGTTGTGCATACCTGCGCGTGGCGGGTCAACAATCATTACGTCAGGACGTCCGTGCTTACTGATAAATTCGTCAGTGAGTACATCTTTCATATCTCCTGCGTAAAATTCGGTGTTGTCAATTCCGTTTATTGATGAATTGATGTGCGCATCTTTGATTGAGTCTTCAACGTATTCTATTCCTATCACGTGGCGACAGTGGCGTGCAACAAAGTTTGCTATTGTTCCGGTACCGGTGTAAAGGTCGTAAACGAGTTCATCGCCTTTGAGGTCAGCGAAATTGCGTGCCACGGTGTACAATACAAGTGCTTGGCGAGAATTTGTCTGATAGAAAGATTTAGGACCGATGCGGAAACGGAGTCCGTCCATTTCTTCTTCTATGTACATCTTACCGCTGTGGAGCAGTATTTCCTGATCAGCAATGGTGTCATTAACTTTGGTGTTAATCACGTAAAGCAGTGATGTGATTTGCGGAAATTCGCTGCGTACGGCATCAAGGAGTGTTTTGATTTTTTCAGAATCGTTTTCACCAAATACCATTACTGCCATAATTTCGCCTGTGGTGGCAATCCTTATCATAAGGGTGCGGAGAAAACCTTGGCAAGCACGAATGTCGTAAAAGGAGTATCCGTTTTCTTTACCGAAGTTCTTTATGAAAAGACGTAGTCTGTTTGATAAGTCATCTTGCAGGTGACATTTTTTGATATCAAGAACTTTGTCAAATGCACCGGGAATATGGAATCCTGCTGCGTCACGGTCCGGAAATTCAAGTCCGCTGTTTAACTGTTCGTATGTCAGCCAGCACTTGTTGGAAAAAGTGTATTCCATCTTATTTCTGTATTCCCATATCTGCTTTGACCCTATGATGGGTGTAATTTCAGGGAATGGCACGCGGGCAATTCTTGTCAGAGCATCGTAAACTTGCTGCTGCTTGCATTTGATTTGAAATTCGTAAGGTAAATGTTGCCAACGACATCCGCCGCAGATTGTGAAATGTTCGCACCTTGGTTCTACTCTTATTTCTGACGGCTTTTTAAGTTTTACTATATGTCCTTCTGCGTAAGACTTTTTCTTTTTGTCAATTTTTACATCTGCGACGTCCCCGGGAGCACCGAATGGAATGAACACTACCATTTCGTCTGCACGGGCTATAGCATTGCCTTCTGCGGCAACGTCGGATATTGTGAGGTCTTCCAGTACGGGAAGTTCTTTACGTTTTCTTGACATATCAGTAATTTGAGTTTATTATTTATGTTGACTTATGTTCTTATTTCTCTTGTCCTTTTTCTTTTTGCAGCAATCCTTTATTTCACAACCGGCACAGTCCGAGTCATCGCTGAACAGTCGTCTGAAAATATAGACAACGGCGACAACTATTATTATTCCTACTATGATGTATTGTAACTTCTCGCTCATAAGATTATTTATTTATGGACTCTTTTATAAGTTTCGCAAGCGCATCAGGTGTGGAATCTGCCGGAAATCTGTCAAACGGATACGTGTTTTTACATCCTGAAGCGTAATTGCTGCACCCGTATGCCGTTTTCCCTTTTATTATATGTCCTGTATTGCAGATAGGGCAGGGTATCTGTTCTATTGCAGTATATTTGGCTTTTCTTGTTTTTTTCTTGGCAGGTTTATCGTCAGTTTTTTCAGCCGTTTTTTTACCTACGGATTGGTCCGTAATGATTTTTGAAGAAGAAGTATCGTTAAGTACGTTTATTACGATTTCCTGTATCTGTCGTTTAAGTTCTGAAATAAATTCGGCTGCACTGAAGTCTCCTCTTTCAATTCTGCGAAGTTTATTTTCCCATATACCTGTGAGTTTTGCGGATTTAAGCAGCTCCTGGTTGATAGTGGCGATAAGTTGTATTCCTGCGGAAGAAGCCATAATATTTTTACGTTCGCGATATATGTACTTTCTCTTAAAGAGTGTTTCTATTATAGCGGCACGCGTAGAAGGACGACCGATACCGTTCTCTTTCATTGCCTCTCGCAGTTCCTCATCGTCAACGGTCTTGCCGGCAGATTCCATAGCCCTCAAGAGAGTACCCTCAGTGTAATACTTCGGTGGCTGTGTAGTCTTCTTTACTATAGAGGGCTTATGAGGACCGGATTCACCAACGGTAAATGGCGGAAGAATTTTATCTTCGTCATTATTGTTGTCGGAAGACGTCTGTTGGAGCAGTACTCTCCAGCCAGGTTCCGTAATGACCTTACCTGTAGCTTTGAATTCATGGCTTGCTGCATTACCTATGACGGTAGTTGTCTGAAAAATACAGTCAGGATAAAATGCCGCGATAAAACGCAATGCTATCAAGTGATACATCTTGCGTTCATCTCCAACGAGTGCGCTCGGTGATTCACCGGTAGGGATTATGGCGTGGTGGTCTGTGACTTTAGCGTTATCAAAGACTTTTTTTGATTTAGGAATTTTATTAGCAAGAACCGGTGCAGTCTGAGATGCATACGGAGTCATTTTTCGCAAAATATCCGGTATTTTGGGGTAGATATCCTCGCTGAGGTATGTGGTATCTACACGAGGATATGTAGTGACTTTCTTTTCGTAAAGCGACTGGATAAGTTTCAGAGTTTCGTCTGCTGTCCAGCCCCACTTTTTATTACATTCCACTTGAAGAGATGTCAAGTCAAACAGTCTTGGCGGTGCTTCCCGACCTTTTTTCTCACTAACGGATTTTACTGTGAAAGGAGAAGCGGAAATAGCATCAATTATGGCTTGAGCATCAGCTTCAGTCTTATATTTGCCACTTGTTGAGTTAAATGTGACTTCTCTGTATTCCGTCTTGATTTCAAAATAATCCTCGGGTACGAAATTCGCAATTTCGTGGTGACGTTGCACGATAAGCGCAAGGGTAGGTGTTTGCACTCGTCCTATTGAAAGAACATTTCCTATTTGTCCGTATTTAAGCGTGTAAAGTCTTGTTGCGTTCATTCCGAGAATCCAATCGCCGATAGCGCGAGCAAGTCCGGCGTGATATAGGGAATCAAACTTTTCTTGTGGTCTTAAGTCCTTAAACCCCGTTCTGATGGATTCATCGGTAAGTGAAGAAATCCATAAGCGTTTCACGGGGCATTTGACACCTGCCTTTTGCATCACCCAGCGTTGAATCAATTCACCTTCTTGCCCGGCATCACCGCAGTTTATGATTTCAGTAGCCTTGGAAAAAAGTGATTCGATAACTTTGAATTGGTGTTCTATCCCGTTGTCCGGGATAAGTTTTATGCCGAACTTCTCAGGTATCATAGGGAGAGTGCCGAGTGTCCACCTCTTCCATTGCGGAAGGTAGTCATTCGGCTCTTTAAGCGTGCAAAGGTGTCCGAAAGTCCATGTTACTTGGTAATCGCCACCCTCGTAGTAGCCATCGCGTTTTGTTTTGGCTCCTAAGATAGCGGCAATGTCCTTTGCTACGCTTGGCTTTTCCGTGATACAAACTATCATTTACTTATAGATTTTGCTTCTTGCCACAGTGTCTCCATCTGTTCGAGTGTCATATCTTTCAGATGAAGTCCTGCTTCTTTTGCTTTGGATTCGATATAGTTAAATCGTGATATAAACTTGCGGTTCGTATATTCAAGCGAATTTTCCGGATTTATGTGGTAAAGTCTTGCAGCATTTATTAGAGCAAAGAAGAGGTCTCCCATTTCTTTCTCCATATCTTTTTCATTACCTGCATTCAGTTCTGTCTCAAACTCGGTAATTTCTTCTTTCACTTTGCTCCACACGTCTTCCGGCTTTTCCCAGTCAAATCCTACGTTTGCGGCTTTCTCCTGGATTCTTTCAGCCTTTATCATAGCCGGAAGGGCGGAAGGAACACCTGCGAGGACCGACTTGTTTCCGTCTTTTTCTTTGAGTTTTATTTGTTCCCAGTTTTGTTCCACTTCATGTGAATCGTGAACGTTAACTTCCCCGAACACGTGCGGGTGACGGAATATCAGTTTGCTGTTCAGAGCATCAGCCACGTCAACGATGTCAAATTCTCCTTTTTCTTCACCGATTTTAGCGTAAAACAGAATGTGAAGCAGCACATCTCCGAGTTCTTTCTTTATGTTTGCATTGTCTTCAGCAATAAGTGCATCGCAAAGTTCGTACACTTCTTCAATAGTGTTTGCTCGCAGGCTTTCATTAGTCTGTTTGCGGTCCCACGGGCAATTCACTCTCAGAATGTCAAGAGTGTCAATCACACGTCCGAGTGCTTCTATCTTTTCTTGTCTTGAATGGGTATTCATAAAAAAATCAGTCCTTATTGTAGTTTTCAATGCCTGTATTCAGCCAATTGATGAATTCAGGGAGGTTTTCATCGTAATAAGCCGGTGTAGAAATAGCATTACCTTTATTGTCTAAAATGATATAGTATGGCTGAGAATTAGCACCGAATTTATGGCGTTGCAAGAAACTCCATTTGTCACCGATAGTGGATAGGCGTACGGTCTTGCCGTTTTCTTTCACGTCCATCGGTTTGTCAAGAGACTGCTTGTCGTCAACCATAAGTTTGATTAATACGTAGTTTTGAGAAATAATTTCTTTAACTTCTTCTGTGTCAAACACGGCGCCTTCCATTTTACGGCAGTTTACGCAGCCGTAGCCTGAAAAGTCTATCAGCACAGGTAAATTTTTCTTTGAAGCGTATGCCATACCTTCTTCGTAGTTGTCGAATTCAACGAAGTTATTGTCGCCGTAAAGATTGAAATCCTGAGTGTACAATGGCGGTACGAATGCGCTTACGCTCTTCAGTGGGGCGCCCCATAATCCGGGTATCAAGTACAGTGAAAAACTTAATGATGTCATTGCCAGGAAGAAACGGAATATTGAGGTGTGTTCTACCGGAGTGTCGTGGCTGAAACGTAGTTTGCCGAGAAGATAAAAGCCGAGCATTGCGAATATTATAACCCATAAGCAGATGAATACTTCGCGGTCCAGTATTCCCCAGCCGTATGCAAGGTCTGCTACGGATAAGAATTTTAATGACAGGGCAAGTTCAAGGAAACCTAATACGACCTTTACAGAGTTCAGCCAACCACCTGACTTCGGCATTTCTTTAAGCCATGATGGAAAAATGGCGAATAATGTAAATGGCAATGCAAGGGCAAGGGCGAAGCCTGTCATTCCGATTGCCGGACCTACAATGTCTCCTGATGATGCTGCTTCCACGAGAAGTGTTCCGATGATAGGACCTGTGCATGAAAATGATACCAGAGCAAGGGTAAATGCCATAAAGAATATGCTGAGAAGTCCTGTTGTGGATTCTGCTTTATTATCAACGCTTGTTGACCATTTTGACGGTAATTTGATGTCAAATGCACCAAAGAATGAAATCGCAAATACTAATAATAAGAAGAAAAATGCAAGGTTGAAAATTGCATTCGTGGCAAGTTCGTTTAGTTTGCTTGCTCCGAATATCGCAGTGATTGTCAATCCTAAAAGGAGGTAGATTACTATGATGGATACTCCGTAAAGCATTGCTTCTCTGATGGATTTTGACTTATTTGAATTCTTCTTGAGGAAGAAACTTACAGTCATTGGGATTAGAGGCCATACGCATGGGGTGAGAAGTGCTATAAATCCTCCGCCGAAGCCCAAGAGAAATATGTACCACCATGGCTGTGTACCTATTTCTGCGTTTTCATCGCCTTTCGGCAAGTTTACCGGCGCCCATAGGTCTGTGTTATCCTCACTAATGTTCGGCTCGGAAATATTTGTTTCCTGCTTTTCTTCATTGGTTTCAGTTATGGTGTCGCTCTTAATCGGGTAACTGAATACTATTTTTGAAGGCGCAATGCAACTTTGGTCATTACACCCTTGAAAAGATATTATACCACTTATTTTGTCAATTTTTGCCTTATCAGTGATTTTATAAGGCACGGCGAATGATACATCTTTGTCCCACCAACTGAGTCGAAGATTAAAGACAACGTCAGTCTTGGTTATAGGTTCTATTGACGGCTGCGGATCTCCAAATTCTATGCCGTCTTTTTGGTCAAAAACAAATTTCGTAGGGAGCGGACCTCCGTCAGGTAATTTAAGTCCGTAGATATGCCACCCTTTTTCAAGCGTTGCTGCAAAATATAGTGTTCCTTCCGTGTCGCTCTTTTGTTCAATACGGTGTTGCCATTGTATAGGGTCCACTATCTGAGCATAAACGTTTGGACAGAGTGTAGCCAATACCAACAGAATGGCTGAGATAATGCTCTTTTTCATTTACTTGTTTGTCTTATTTGGTTAACTTTTAATACTTTACTTCTTGGTGGCATACATGAATTGCCGTTGCAGCTCATATATCTTACATTTGCTTCAATATGAGGCTTTTCACCTGTGATGATGAATTTACGAGTAAATCTGATACGTTGTGTCCAATAATTCTCATTTCCGGCTTGTATCGGATTATGACTTGCCGTTAATTCTGTTATGAATTTGATGCCGGTAGTCATGTCGAACGTGACAGTAGTGGGTATAGGTCCGGATTCCGGCATTGTAAATCCGTAAATATGCCAACCAGACTCGATATTCGCTTTTATTGTCACTATGCCTTCTTTCTCTGAAGTCATTTTTGCTGAAATGCTCCATTTTACCGGTTCATTACTCTGAGCTGATAATGAAATTACGGCTAACAATACTGATGTAAATACGATATATATTCTGTGTAGCATTACAATCTTTTTACTCGTTATTTCTTGCAAATTTACGAAAAAGTAATGATATGGCAAAAAAACAATGAAGGCGAACCGTTTAGGGGTCGCCTTCATCTCTATGAAATATGAAACTAATAAATGAAATTATCGTTTAATAAACTTCTGTGAAGTTCTGCCATTGATGCTGATATAGTAGAAACCTGTAGTCAAATCATCTACGGAGATTGTAACTTCATTTTCGTTTCCGTCAAATTTAGCAACTTTAACTACTGAACCTGAAACCGAGAAGAATTTAACTTCATTGATTTCAAATGGTGCAGCGATGTTAACTTCAGATTCAGCAGGAATAGGATAAACTTGAATTGCGTTGTCTGCATCTACGGCTTCTACGCCTGTAGTACCCGGAATACCTGCAGAACCGCAGCCGTTTGTTCTTGTTTCAAATGCAGTTTCTGATGCGTAAACAGGTCTTACACAAATCTTGTAGTCCTTAACGATGTTGTTTTGTTCTTCAATTATTTGTTGTTCTGTCTTTCCAGTATTATCTACCTCAGGTGCTGAAAGATATACGGAGAAGATAGTGTTGTCCTTTTCACCTGCTTCTTGACCGCCGCCTGTTGCATAACCGGGGTCGTTTACGAAGTCATAGTCACCCGGAATTCTGTCTGTTGCTTCACGTTCCGGAGCTGTGTGTGTATCATCACTTTTACCTGCTGTGTACTTCGGACATTGTCCCGGTGCTTTAGTGTTTGCAGGGTAAGTAGGAAGACCGTCTTCAATTATCCAGATACCGCGTTTTTCGTCTTTACGAAGGTCCGGATTGCCTGTTACCTTGTTGCCTTGAGCATCAATAAGAATATTACCACTTTCATCAGTCTTATAGCAAGAGTATGGTTCTACAACGTATTTTTGAGGACCATTACCGTCGTTTTTGTCAATCCATACTTCGTAGTATGATACAGGATCAGGACCTCCAGGCATATCAAATGATGCATCTACACGATATGGGCGATCACCGTTAGATGATAGAATTGAGCCGGATTGGTTATCCTTGTCAGCATCATATCTGTAAGTTTTTGTATCTACAGTCGGAATTCTTGTTTCAAGTGTTACAGGAATTGTTGAAGTTGATGGTTCACATTTGATGTATTCTTCTTGACCTTTACGTCCTACCCAAACTGAAATCTGAGCAGTGTAGTCACCGAGAGATGTGAGAGGGAAAGGAAGTTTGAAGTTACGTACAAAGTCACCTACGCTACCTGTATAGTCATCAGGTAATTGCAGATATGTATCGTAATATACAGGGTTACCGTTTTTATCTACTACAGGGAATCCCTTTTCATTATATTGTTGTACAGGAAGAGGATTGCCTGAAGCATCTGTCTTGATATTACCATTTTGGTCGGCTTGTGAAATACGGCAATAGCAAACCATCTTGCCATCTTTTTCGCTTGATTTTGCACCGATTTGGTATTTGTAATAGTTACCAAGCGGGTCAGTAAGAATGATGTTGTAACCTTTTACTTCGTAGTCATCGGTTGGTTCTTCACCGTAAGCCGGTTTTTGGAATGTCATATAGTTATCAAAACCTACAATACCTGTACCTGTACCCGGCACCGGCTTGATTTTATCAATAGTGATGCTGATAGGAGTTTCAGTTACACCGATTTGCGGGATTATTTCGTATTTTGCGATACGGTAGCCCGGTACGTATTGATATAGATAGATGTGGTATTTACCTGTTCCGTCATTTTCTTTTGTGAAGAAGATTGAAGAAAGGTTTGTGTTCGCTGCTGTTCCTTCAAGGTACTCTTCGCGTTGTGCAAATGTTGCTAACGGTGCCATTGATGAGAAATCAAAGTCCTTAGCCGTTGCTGACGCTTTATCTGCTGAAGTACCTGAAAGGTTAACTTGGAATGAACCTGCGGTAATTGAATTGAACGACATTGATGATGCAAGGAACATATCATTGCACTGAACGCCGTTTGCTGCTGTTCCTTTGAAGTAAAGTGTTGACACTCCTGCTTGGTTTACCTGACCTGGTGCAGAAATGTAATCAAGTACTTTGCTGTTTGAAGAACTTGTTACGTCACCGCTTGCATTCTTGTCAAAGTCAAACTTAGTATAGAAGTTGCTTCGGTGTTCGTAAATAATACGATCGACGTCATCTACGCCGTTGACGAATATTGCTTCGTTTTCAGCGTTGTTACATTTAGCTTCGGATTCGCTGTCAACTGTCGGCTTAGCCCAAGTTTCAGATACTTTATCACCATTGTTAAGTTTAAGTCTGAAACAGTACGGACCTTGACCAGGAGACATCATAATTGATGCTTCACCGGAATCCAAAGTACCCTTAACTGTGATTTTATCACATCGTCCCGGTTGACCATCTGCCTTTAATGCAAATTCCGTTAAGTTTTTACTAATTGTACCTGTTTTCCAAGGAGATGCATTAACATTTGTACGATATTGATCATATTTGAAAATTTGGTAATTGGTAGGTGCGGCATAGAAGTAACTTGGACCTGCCTTTGCAAATATGTTTTCATATTCATCAACTGCGATATATGCAAAGTTTGGAGTTGTTACTGTTGACCCATATAAGTTTTTCTTTTCAACTTGCAATACGAGTCGGTATTTAGATGGATCAGTTAATGATGCAGGGTCATCAGCAACTTTATAAATCTTTTCGTAGTTTTCTCTCAGGGTCAAGTCTTGCAAAGTCCAGTTTCCATACGTATTATCAACGAAGAACCAGTAGCCTTTGCCGTCTCTCTTACTGATGATATGGTAAGCACCGCGGACGAAGTCTGTAAGCATAAACTTAGGGACGTTTGTAGTAGATGCTGTCCATGTAGGAATATAACTTGTACCGTCGTAAGAGTTTGCTTTATTTTCTTCACCGATACGGAAGTTATAAATTTCTTCAATACGATATTTGATTTTAGCACTGTTACGAGCTGCGATATTCAGTGAAATCGTATTTGATGTAACATCTAATGTCTTGGAGTCCAACACTGTGTTTCCTTCAGTATCTTTTGAAGAAGTGGTGTACACTACTTTTGCAACTACCTTATATGTAGTAGCACCTTGTGAAAGGTTGTCGTCAATATATGTTGACCATGGAATGTCTGATTTAATCAACACGTTGTTTCGATAGACTTGGCTTGAAAGTACACGCCAAGACATTCCTTTAGGAAGTGTTTTAGTACACTCCGTAGTCCAAAGAAGGCGTGCATTGCAATAGCCGTCTGCTGCAGTACCGGACAGCGTTATTTTGTAGTCCTCTGCTGCAGTTTGCGCAATTACTCCTTGTGACGTTGCCATCACTCCAAGTAAGAGGGCAATTTTACAAAATTTCATTTTCATAGTTTGTTTGTATATAAATTGAGTTAATTATTTCTATTTCTTTGTATTTACGTCTATATTGTCCTTTTTTAACCTTTAGAATGCAAAATTACTAAAACAACAAAAAAAGAGTCAGTTTTGTGGATTAAAACTTGTTGTAATTAACATAAATTAACGATAAATACTAAGCTAATAGTCTTTGATTGTAATATTTGTGCTTATTTTATAGCCTGTTTCATAGGTGGTACGGCTAAAATCAATATCGGACTAACAAGTCAGCCATTAACATTTATTGTCTGTTTGCCGTTATTTATAAGTCAAAACAGATAATCTTTCCGGTGAAATAATCTGTGCTGCTTGGAAAATATCGTCAGGTGTTATAGCATTTATTTCTTCCAAATGCGATGATATGTGTTCAGGTTCTGTACTTTCTTTTGCTGACATTACGTTTACGAGGTATTCGTGAGCGGCAGACAGGGCGAGTTGTTCCCTGTTTTCACCGGATACTATCAGTTGACCAAGATATTGACGTTTTGCTTTGTCTAATTGTATTTTTGTTAATTTTGTTTTGGTGTATTTGCTTATTTCTTTGAATATTAATTGTTTACATTTGTCACTATCATCTGCATCACAACCGAAATATATAGTGAAAGTTCCGCAGTTGTTGTAAAAAGATGTAGTTGCCTCTATTGTGTAAACCAAACCGCGTTCTTCACGCAGGATAGTATTCAGCCTTGCATTCATTCCCGGACCTCCGAGAATATTTGTCAGAAGTGCTAACGGAAAACGTAATTTTGAACTGACACCGGGAAGAAGTGTACCGATGATAGTGTGTGACTGATGACTTTCAATATTACATACTTTATTGACAGGCTGAGTGTTAAAAGTGTTTGTTATAGCATCGTATCCTCTTAATCCGGTGTTGCTCATATCCGCAAAATATTTTTCTACAGTAGTGAGAACTTTAGCGGGCTTTGTTGGACCCATATAGAAAAATATCATATTTGATGCGGTGTAATATTCTGTCAGGAATGTCGTGCATTTTACGGAATCAAAGGTCTTGATGGTATTTTTATTTCCGAGTATGTTATGCGCCATAGGTGTGCCTTCAAAGAGGTATTCTTCAAAGTCATCGTAAATAGCTTCCGCCGGAGTGTCACGGTAACTGTCTATTTCGTCAAGTACCACGTCTCTTTCTCTGTCAAGTTGCTCGTCAGGAAAAGTGGAATTTATTATGAGGTCTGCTATTAATGAAACGGCGCGGTTTATATTACCTTTTGGAAAAATTGAGTAAACCACCGTTTCGTCCTTAGTGGTGTAGGCATTGAGTTCGCCGCCTACCTGCTCCATACAGTTTGAAATATAATTTGCGGTATGTTTTTTTGTTCCTTTAAAAATAGTGTGTTCTATAAAGTGTGCTATACCGAAGTTTTCTGTGTCTTCATTACGACTGCCCACGGCTACATCTACACCACAATATTCGGCATTGCTGTTTGTGTTCAGATATATTATTCTCAGTCCTCTTGACGTAGTGAAATATTGATATTCCTTTTTCACTGTATTTTGCTTTTTAATAAGGTTTGTTTTGAAAATTTATACAGCATAAATAGTGAGAATACAGTCAGCACTATGCTTAATGTAAGAATGATAATGTCGCTTGTACTTGAACCTGTTCCGATACTGTTAATGTCAATATCTGTGCCGTTGGTCTGATTTATCCATTCAAAAGTTACTATTATGCTGTTATTAATGATGTGCATTAGTATAGGTATCCATAGCGAGCCGCTCCATGCTAATAGGTAACCGAAGAATACGCCTAATAACATTCTCGGCACGAAACCGAAGAACTGTAAGTGCAGCGTTGAAAATATTATTGCTGATATCCATATTGCTTTATGAGTGCCAATACTTTTAACACCACCCAGGAGTCTCATAAGTCCGCCTCTGAAAAAGAGTTCTTCGCCCAGTCCCGCAAATATTCCTACTATCATAATGTTCACTATCAGAATACCGGCGCTGTTTCCGGAGGTCATAATGTTTATGGAGTCTTCGGATTTTGCCTCAAGGTCTTTGAATGTCTGCACTATGCCGGACATATTTTCCGGAAAAGTGAGATTCTGATTCCAGTTTATAATTATATTCATCAGCGGTATTGATACGACGAGTGTGAAAATCGCTGTGAGTGTAAACTTTAGTGACGGAAGTCGATCCACTGCAAGAAGTGATGCAGGAAAGCGAGTGGTAAGCATTGCCACTGCTAAAGCAGGAGTGATGAACACCAATACACTTTGCAATACCGCAGATATACGGTAAGCAGCGGCTACGTTTGTCATTTTTCCGAATAGGAATGTTGTAATCATTCCGGTTGCAACCATTAAAAAAATGAATAGTGAAAAAAGTAACACTATTGAAACAGCCGGTTTTACGGCGAATTTTTTGGAGTCAAATTGCTGCAACATAATGATAAAAATTTGTGGGTGCTAAAAGTTTATATAAAAGTCTTTTGTGAGTGTCTTATATTGTTGAGAATATTGATTGTCCTCATTTCGGATATAAAGTGTATCGCTTACGGAGTTTTTTTCTTCTTTACCGAGTTCAATCAGTATTCTTATCGGTCTTGAATTCGGCTTATTGAATATCGTTGTTATTTTGTTTATTTTAAATCCGTTGACAGTGGCATCACTTGAAATGTCATCAAGTCTGTCAGCGGGGGCTATCAGCGATATGCTGCCGTTTTCAGTCAGTAATGACTTCGCAGCCGATATTATGTCCGAGTACTCAAGTGTGTCGTCATGTCTTGCGGTTGCTCTCGAACTGTCAGGCGCTTTTATTCCGTTATTAAAGTAGGGTGGGTTACTTACTATCAAGTCAAATTTTTCATCAGAAGAAAACTGCTTGAAGTCGCAGTGCTGTACGTTCACTCTGTCTTTCCACGGTGATTTTTCAACATTCAGAGTAGCTTCACGAAAAGCGTTTTCGTCAATATCTATAGCCGTAATCAGAGCATTGTCACATCTTTGGGCAAGCATGAGTGCAATAAGTCCGGTACCTGTTCCCACGTCAAGGATTTGCTTTTTATTCAGCACATCAGTCCATACACCGAGCAGCACGCCGTCTGTGGAAATTTTCATAGCACTTATGTCATTGGAAAGTGAAAAGTGCTTGAAATCAAATGTCTTGTTCCTGTTTATGTTACGGCTCATTGCGTACTGTAAAAATTACAAATCAAGAATACCTTCAGGAAGGAGGAATCTAATTATTTTCGAGTTTTCGTCAACTCCTTCAATGTATTCATCAGCGATAGGAATATATAATATTTTTCCTTCACCGTTGCGTACAAGGAATAGTGCATTCTCTGTACTGTCGTCAATATCCTCAATTTCCCCGATACAATTATCGTTTTCAATAGCCTTGTAGCCTATTAAGTCAGATGCATAGAAGCCTGTCTCTCCGTCTTCGTCTTCATTAAAGACAAGTTCTTCTTTTTTTGCATAGATATCGTGATTGACGATTTCGGCTGCTTGGATTTCATTGTCAATACCGTCTATTTTAAGCAATATGGATTCGGCACTGCGCTGTCTTGTGCTTTCAGTGAAGAATGGTACAAGTATGCCGTCAATATCAAGAATAATGCAACTAAGTTCGGCTACATCAATGTCGCAGTCAATGTTCACCACCACTTCGCCATTGATTCCGTGAGTCTTGATGATACGTCCTATGACAGATGTTTCGCTGCGACTGATCATTTTTTCTTTTTCTTTTTGCTGTTTGGCGGAAGAATGATATTGTACTCATTCAAGTGTACTTCTTCAGAATTGAACCTGAAAGTGCCGTGTGAGATGTTTGCAAGGTCTTTGAAGATTCTGTTATCGTCAACTCCGTCGTTTCCTGACGCAAGCATCACTTTTTTCATCTGGTTCGCAAGCAAGAGAACGAGGGCTTCGCGTTCTTCACTTGGTTCCATTTCCGCCGCTCTTTGTATCATTGCTATAAGGTGACGACCATAATGGCGATTATCGGAAATAGTGGCATTGTATGCAATTTTCTCGGGCTTGCTGTCAAGAGAATCTTTTTTGACTATTTCGTACGGGTAGTCAATGTCAAGTTTGAAATCCGCCATTATAGCAAGGTGGTCCCAGAGTTTGCGTCTGTTTTCATCACCGTCTTTGAGGTTCGGAAACAGATTATCCATAGCCTTGACTATAGTCTGAGCGCATAAATTTCTCTGCACTCTATCCTCTATAGTAAGGCAGTGGTCCACCATTTCTTGAATTATTCTTCCGTATTCAGGAAGAATGAGTTTTTTTAAATTTGTGTTGTATGTGAGCATCTTAAAGTGCGTTTTCGTTTATAAATCTTTCAGCATCTATTGCAGCCCTGCAACCTGTTCCGGCAGCGGAAATAGCCTGTCTGTATCTCGGGTCTGCAACATCACCGGCTGCAAAAATTCCCGGTACGCTTGTCTGAGTAGTTCCTGCGAAAGTTTTTACATAGCCTGCTTCATCAAGTTCTATTTTACCTTTGAAAACGTCGGTGTTCGGCTTGTGTCCGATAGCGAGGAAAAATCCGTCAAT
>JALEMF010000130.1 GCA_022768005.1 Bacteroidales bacterium
TATACCTTCTGAGAAAATGACAGTCTTTATGTCATTTTTATAATCAAAGTTTTTATCCATTTTCCATGGATATGAATTGCTTGGGGAATAAATTTCACCAGTACCCTCTATTACAAGGGTACCATAATCATGAAAATACCACGTGATATTGTCACCAAACTTACCTGAAGCATCAGCGTGGAGTTTGGGACACACAAACAACGACATTAATATCATTGTAAAAATTGAAAGTAAACTTTTCTTCATTGTGTAATTATATTTTGATTGAGTTTTTGGATTTTACTATATTGCATAAATTTGACGTTTTTCCATGTTTTAGATTTTTTCGCAAATCTACAAAACTTTTAGCAATTCTCCCCCCCCCCGTGT
This sequence comes from Bacteroidales bacterium, assembly GCA_022768005.1. GTDB lineage: Bacteria > Bacteroidota > Bacteroidia > Bacteroidales > Muribaculaceae > CAJUPY01. The sequence continues at coordinate 370 of JALEMF010000130.1, forward strand.
TAAACTTTGTTAACACGAATTAAAAACAGCAATAAATTGATTTTTCAGGATATTACTGTAATATAAAAGCCAGAAAAGGTGTATAAATATTAATTTATGATGATTGGAATATTATATGGATATTTTTATAAACGGACAGCACACTCTCCCGAGGTGAGAATCCGGTGTATATATAATCTCAAGGTGACGCACAAGGCACTTACAGTATGGATATTCATAGAATTGCTTAACTAATTGTCTGGCAGAGTCTTAAATAATTTGTAGCTTTACAAAGAATCCCCGTTACACCCATCACGGGCTTATTCGGGGGTAATTCATAAAAAATATATGGCAATGAAATTACAAAAAAAAATATCTGACATAGAACAAACATAATTGTCATCACATTTGCCAAAGAAATATCCACAAGGAAATACACCGATGTTCCCTCCTGAAGGTGAGAATGAGCCGACGACCGTATCAACTGCACGGCGTATAACAGGCAACCTGAGAGCAACCGTAATGAAAGGCAGTTTCGGCTCTCAAAAACGCTATATAAAAGTCGGATTTATTCGGATGGTTACATTTCTTTAGCAGCATACAACTTACTATAAGCGAGATATACACGTTTTTACATCAATGTTTATTGCTAAAAAAATCAAAAAAGCAGGGCGTTTTGGCTTTACACCTTTGTTATTAAGAACAATTATCGTAAATTTGCTGCATTATAAGGGAAAAATATTAAACCTTTTCAACTTTGAAAGGTCTTTAATAGAAACAATAAGAAAAAAACGAAACTATTCACACTTTTATTATGAACGCTTACAGACATATAGCCGGTCTTTTAGTAGCAATTACTGTTGCATGCTCAGCCTACGCACAGTCTTACTATGATGACGATATCTACTATAATGCGGATAAGGCTAAAAAGGAAAAGGCTGAGAAGGCGAAATCTGATGCACAAAAAAGGTCTAAGACAGGTGCAGATTCTTACGTCACTCCTCTTCCGGGGTCTGACTCGTACACTGTCTATACTGACAATACTCGTGACGTTGATGAATACAACCGTCGCTACTCTAATTCCATTGCTGCCGATACTACTAAGGCGAACGGCAACTATGAGAGTGAAGATTTTGCTTGCACCAAGCAGATTGAACGTTTTTACAACGACCAAATCGTGTCAGGCAGCGGTGATGAAAATCTGATTGAATACTATAGCGATTCACAGTTAAGAAACGAACCGCTTACTTACAACATCACTGTGGTGAACGCTACGGATTTCTGGGCTCCTTACTACTGGTCCGTCTATCGTCCTTACGGCTGGTACCCTTCATGGGGATTTTCTTATTACGACCCTTGGGCTGCAGGCTGGTACAACGGATACCTTGCTTGGGATTACAGTTATTACTATGGCTTCGGACATTGGCATAACTACTATTATCCTTACTATCCTTCTTACTGCTATCCTTACCATCACCACTACGGACACTACTACGGTAACTACGGCTATCAGAGACCTTCCTACGGAGGTATGATGACTCACCGCGGCAATTCTAACAACAGATATTCCGGCAGTAACGGCAGCAACAATTCCGGAAGATACAACGGTGGAAGGTACAACGGCGGAAGATACAACGGGGGCAGCAGTTCTTACGGCAATCGTAATTCCGGCTACAACACAGGCGGTGCTGTCCGCGATAACCGCAGAAGCTATAACAACGATAATTCCGGCAACTACAACAACCGTAATAACTCCGGCTACAATAGCGGAAGCAACAGCGGATATAATCCCGGCTACAACAGCGGAAGCAATAACCGTGGCAGTTCCTACAATCGCGGCGGCTCAAGCTACGGCGGCGGCTCTTCTTATCGCTCAGGCGGTTCCGGCTCTTACGGTGGTGGTGGCGGAATGAGAGGTACAGGCGGACGCAGACGTTAATCCCCTACCCGACAACACCTATATTATTTACTGAAAAAATTATCATTATGAAGAAAATATATTTATCAATCCTTTCATTATCGCTTGCAGCAGGTGCTTACGCACAGTCCGCAGTAGATGCTTACCAGCTGTCACCAAGCGATTTCCGAGGTACGGCAAGATTTATGTCAATGGGTGGTGCTTTCACAGCACTCGGCGGCGATATTTCCACTCTAAACCAGAACCCTGCCGGCATCGGTATCTACCGCAAAAGTGAAATCGGCATCACGCTGGACATCAATATGGCTAAGACGGATATCACTGCCGGACTGAGCAAATACAGTGAAGACAAGACTCGCGCTTACTGCAACAACTTCGGATACGTTGGTGCCATAAACCTCGACAGCGACATTATGAGAACGTTTAACTGGGGTGTATCTTACTCCAGAGTAGCAAGTTTTGACCGCACTTACAGAGCCGGAATGAGAGGTAATTACGTTCCTATCTCAAACTCCGTGACAAACTATATAGCATCGTTCACAAATCAGCCTGCAAGCGTATATGAATACGATAAAGCAAATAAGTACAACCCGTATTACGACGGTAACGGCGACTGGCTCAGTATTCTTGCATACCAGGGATTTTTGATTTCAAACAACGGTAACAGCACTTACAATGGTCTTTGGGGCAAAAACACCACCGGCGATATGTCAACCACTGTTCGCGAAAAAGGCTACGTAGATGAATACTCCATTGACTTCGGCGGTAACGTTTCAGACATCGTATATTGGGGTGTAGGTTTCGGTATCACCGATATCCGCTACACTCAAACTTCCGTTTACGATGAAGGACTCTCAAACGCATACATTCCCAATCAATCCACAGGCTACAGAGTTGGTGACGGTACTATCACCTTAGGCAACGACAAACTTGTCACCGGTTCCGGCTTCAACTTCAAGACAGGTCTTATCATCAAGCCTATCAACGAACTTCGCCTCGGTATCGCAGTCCATACTCCTACTTATTATAAGCTGTCTCAGGACTTCAGAGGATATGCCACATACGACTACCCGGGCTTCTACGACCTCAAGACTGTGGAAACAGAAGCAGGATATTTCGACTGGAAACTGCAGACACCTTGGAAACTTATGTTCGGTGCAGCAGGAGTGGTAGGCGGACGAGCAATCCTCAGCGCAGATTACGAATACGCTGCATACAATAAGATGGAAATAAGTGACCGTGACGATATGTACGATTACTCTCTTGAAAATCAAGACATTGAGAACATCTACAAGCCTCAACACACATTCCGCATCGGTGCAGAGTACCGTGTGACACCGGAATTCTCCGTCAGAGCAGGCTACAACCATCAGAGTTCAGCAGTAGAAAAAGACCTCTACAATGCAAACATTGAAGTGGCAACAAGCGGCACAAACCCGGCATATACGCTTGACAACACTACACAATACATCACCTTGGGTCTCGGCTACCGCTACAAAGCATTTTACGCTGACCTCGCATACGTCCACAAAGACCGTGAATCATCTTACAACTCTTTCACGAACTACGACGGCAACCAAAACAATGCTTTCAAAATGAACACAAAAGAAAATAACATCGTCCTCTCCATCGGTGTTAAATTTTAAGTTTGTACTAATGTTATCACTTAAAGGCTACGTCAACATTGGCGCAGCCTTTTTTATTTCATTGAACTAATAAAATGTAGCGTGATCCGGAGAAAGTCACCACAGCAGAGAGCCTCGTCGAGGCTCTGTCCGTAAGTTGACGTAGAAGGTTCTTCATCAGGGAAAGTCTGAGACTTTCGGCAGTGGGAAACACCGTATAGGCACTTAGTGCGCCACCATTATATGGCTACTAACGAAGATAACATCAAGTGGAGCCTCGGCGAGGCTCGGCTGTCAGAAACACCGTATAAGCACGTAGTGCGCCATGCGGTGACAGACAACGCCCCTCCCACACATTCGCACCTCGTAGAGCGTGCGGTCTGTCAAAAAAAACTTTTATTCCGCCATCCTATGACATCCTTACAAAATTTTGTAACTTTGTGAATCTAAGCATCAAACGACAAATATGAGCAGGAACAATAATTGGACACGAGAAGAAACTATAATAGCATTCAATGTATATTGTAAGATTCCATTCAAAAAAAGCAGTAAGACACACCCATTAGTTGTCAAATACGCTAAAATCATAGGCAGAACACCGAGTGCATTAAATATGAAAATCGGCAATATCGGAAGACTTGACCCTGACTTGCAAAGACAAGGCATAACAGGTCTTACAAATGGTGCTACAATGGAAAAAACTGTATGGAACGAGTTTTACGGTAATCCTGAACGACTTGCGTACGAAAGTGAAAAGCTCATAGCAGAATTTTCAGAAAAGAAAATTGAAGATACTGCGGAAATATCTCTTGACGATTTACCACAAGGCACTGAACGTGAAACTATTATCCGCCAACGCGTAAATCAGTCATTTTTCAGAGCAGCGGTTATAAGTGCGTATAATTCCAAATGTTGCATTTCAGGAGTAGCATTAGCAGATTTGGTAGAGGCATGCCATATTGTAGATTGGGCTGACGATGAAATTAATCGCACAAACCCAAGAAATGGACTTTGTCTTAACCCATTTTTCCATAAAGCATACGATAAATTTCTTATCTCTATAACTCCTGATTATGACATCGTAGTATCTGAAAAACTATTACAAAGCATTGAAGACGAAGTATCGTTGGATTACATTAAGCAACTTATTGGAACTAAGATTAATCGTCCCGACAGATTCTTACCTCAAAGAGAACTTCTTGATATCCACCATAATAAATTTTTATCAATACAATAATAACTAACTCTATGGATAGACGAAAGGCGATAGTACGAGCAACAGGAGAAGTCGTTACTTTACACTTAGAAGAAGACGTAAATGGAGAAATCCATTACTCTATTCTTGAAGACACTGAGCGAAATTTCATACCTGATGAAATACGCATAATTGAAGATACTTGGAGTTTTATTCAGAGATGGCACCCTGACTATTCACACTGTGATGAGGTAGCATATAGTGATGATTTAGAATGTTGCCTTGAAGGTGAAGCAGATAAAGAAAAATTAGAACGAGTAAAAGAAATGTTCGGCGATACTCCAGAGCAATGGGAGTGCGCACAAATAGAAATTGATGCAGAACTACTATCTGTTGCAGTCAAAAATTTCCTTAATTATATTTATCACCGCGAACATTACATAGAATAATATTTATGGGAATATTTGATTTGGATAAAATAGCGATGACCATGGGACGGTTATTGTTAGTTATGCCAGAACTGGAAGCAGTAGGAAATGATAGTGATGCAATTTATAACAATAAAGAACACTTCTATTGCTATGCCTATTTGGCAAGAATCGGAATACTCGATTATTTAGACAAGCATCCTCTTTACTTGTCTCATAACGTGGATATAACTATTCCACTCGGCATTATCAAGACGAGAAAAGAGACTATGAATTCTGCACTTGATATCACCATCGGCAGACTATTGGAACTTTGCGAAAATAATACATTAGTGCATGAGAATGTTGAGGAAATTCTTCATCGCGTAGGTATGTTTGACTATATTGAAACAGGTTTTCCTCCTGAAGTGCTTAAAAGACTTAAATCCATAATGTGAAATATCTTCACCGAGCAAAATTTTATCAGACAAGTGCTCGATTTCTCTCAAAATAGCCTTATAATCCTCCAAATCTATACTTTTTAAGGTACATTTGGCGGATTATAAGGCATTTTTTTAATTTTTACAACAAAGTGAAAGTAAATGTCATGCACTCCAATACATATACAA
>JALEMF010000002.1 GCA_022768005.1 Bacteroidales bacterium
TACAGTAAAAACTTTACACATAAAACTATGTAGAGGGCTAAATGTCATCTACTACTTTTCCGGATAGGTTTGGTTAGATAGTGACGGGTTCAAAAATGTACGTTTTGCTTTCAAACGTAGTACCGTCCTTTTTCTTACCTATGCCCAATAGAATTTTGGAGATTTTGAGCGTTATCTTAACATCGTTTGCTAAAAGTAGACAAACGTATTATGCAATATTGACCACCGTTTTAGGTTCGTCAAACTTCCATGTAATTCCGTTACCTCTGCGACATAAATCCGTTAAGGAAATAGAATTGCCATCAACACAGTCAAAAACACCAAACGCTGGTATATCGTTTTTCTTATCCTCTTTCTGAACCCTGAAAGATTTTCAAGACAAACGTTTCACCCACGTAGTGTGCCATACTGTTCCCCTCGTTATATAATTTATTGGGTATGTCGGAAATTTTATTTAGTGTATTTTCGTCAACGGGATTTTTTAGTTCTAAATCTGTACCGCAGCTGAATTCAAAACTTTTTTCATAATTCATAATAGTAAGTATTTTATTTGTTTATTTATTCAAAATGGTTGGCGAAATTTGAATTTTGAGACTTTACTCTCCGGTATAGCATCATTTTCAGTTTTTTCGATTTAATTCGCTTCGTTCTTAACATGCACGTCCATTTGCGGGAACGGGAAATTAATGCCGGCTGACGGGAGTTCATTGTAGAAACGTTCGTTGTATTCGTAGAACACTGACCAGTAGTTTTCCGTGCGTACCCAGGCGCGGACCACTACTATTATTGCACTGTCGGCAAGTTCATCTACTATCACGGAAGGACCGCGCTCCACTTTTGGCAGCATTGCGGAAATTTTTGCTTTCTTTTTCTCATTCCATTCGTCTATAGCCTCTTGCACCTTTTTGTTGTGGTGGAACAGACGTTTCAGGAACGATGGCTTTTTCTCTGACGTCAGTTCTTCAATGCTCACTTCGGCATCTAATCCTTCAGGCGGTTCATTGTGGAGTACACGGTCGTCTTCAATGAAGTGTTCCACTATTCTGTCGTCTTTCGCAAACATTTCAAGTACCGCCTTGCGCATATCTTCAACATTGTCGCCGTAAGAAATGGAAATTTTCCAGGATACACGTCTGTAATCTTCTCTTGACCAGTTGTTTATGCTTGCTGTGGAAAGACCGCCGTTCGGGAGGATAATGGACTTGTTGTCGTAAGTGCAGATGATAGTGTGGAAAATCTGTATTTCGCGGACAGTACCGGCATAGCCTTGTGCTTCAATGTAGTCGCCTATTTTGTAAGGCTTGAGGAGGAGTATCAGTACACCGCCGGCAAAGTTCTGGAGTGTACCGCTCAGTGCCATACCTATTGCAACGCCGGCGGAGGCGAAGAGGGCGAGGAATGAACTTGTCTCGATGCCTAAGATGCCTACGCAGATTATTATCAGCACGAAGTAGAGTACTATCCTTACGAGGCTGAGCAGGAATGTAGTGAGCGACTTGTCGGCTTTTCGGCGGAGCAGAATCAGTGCTATGACGTTGTGTATCCTGCTGATGATGAATTTACCGATGTAGAAAACTATGATGGCGATAGCAAGGTTGATGGCGAATTTCACCATTGAGTCAACAACTTGCTTTAACAGCTCGTCAAGTGAGAGGGACTTCAGCATATCTGATGCCTCTTGCAGTTTTTCTGCCTGAATATCCGGAGTTTGAAACATCGTAAAGTCGTATTAAGGAAGTGGTTGGTATTGTGCTACGTCGTTGTACCAGCTCAGGGAGTTGTAGTTCTTGTAAGTAGCGTGTATTTCGTCAGGCATAATGTACGTTGACAGTCCGCAGTGGGTCTTTATAGGAGTTCCGCCGATAAGTTTTGCTGTGGCAGCTTTGTAAATCACCACGTCATCAATGGCTTTCTGCCATGCCGAGTAATACGACGAATTTAGTGCTTCCACGAAGTGTTGGAAATCAAAGTAGTAGCAAGTGCTGAGGTCTTCCATCACCTGCGGAGTGTAGTTGCGAGGGTAATAAGAGGTAGTGTAAATATCGCGAGTAATCTCAGCGAGTTTTTCCACGCCGTCCATCTTGATGACGGACATCGTACACCAGCGGTCGTCAGGGTCGGGGAGGTCGTTGTAGTATGCGTAAGTGCTTGCAGCAGCGGATACCAAATCCACGGTTTTACCGGTGAAATATTTCATAGTGGTGTTGTAAGGCATACCGTCTGCCCGCAGACGAGCCTCGCAGCCTGCAAAGTATTTGACGGTGTTTCTCAGTTCATACACCACCTCGATAGTGCTGAAGTAGCACACATCGGCATAGAGAAAGTTAAATCCCTGACCTTCAAGTGCATTTCTCAGTGACGTGATATTCATCATTCTGCCGCGGTCCTCGCCGTAAGCGAGAGGCTTTTTGTTTTTCTCGATGATGCCGTTTTGCTGCCAGCCGTTAGCGTGACTCCAGAGAATCAAGCCGTATTCTTCAGCCGGGGCAAACTTTTTCATATCCGCAAACACATCTTTCATTCTGTTGATGGAAACGGAATACGAATTGTTGTCGTAATTTTTGAGGGTAGTAAAGCCGTTGGGGGTAAGTTCTTCAAGCACGGGTGCGCTATGCTTGGAAGCATAGTAAACGAGCCAGCGACAGCCGTTCAGATCTCCTGACCTGGCGGCGGCGAGCATCTCACTTCTGTCAGCGGCATCAAAGCCGGTGTCCGGAGTAGCACCGCCGAGAGAATTGTTTGCTACCATATACACGAGAATAGTTCTGCTGCCGGCAGGCAGTGGAGGTTCCGGTTCGTCTTTGTCGCAGGAAGAAAAAACTGTGGCAGAAAAAAGGGATATCAGCGTAATCAACGCGAATTTATATACTTTGCTCATCAAGTTTTGTATTAGTGTTATTTCTGCAAAGGTAATAATTCCCGCTGATTTGAGCAAATCGATGCTGAGTATGAAACTGAAGGAGTTACGTTTGTGAAGAGCCTCGGCGATGAACTCCGATGCCGACATCTTTATCTGCTAAGTTCTATACCACAGACCGCACCTCGGGGAGGTTCGGTCAGTGAAAGATACTGAAGGAGTTACGTTTGCGAAGAGCCTCGGCGAGGCTCGGCTGTAAGTAACTCAGGGTAAGCACGCAGTGCGCCACCCTGAGATAGTACAGTAATCAGGGTACGAACCTCGGGGAGGTTCGGTCAGTGAACGATACGGAAGAAGTACGTCAGCGAAGAACCTCGGCGAGGCTCTGCAGTAAGTAACTCAGGGTAAGCACTTTGTGCGCCACCCTGAGATAGTATCATAAT
>JALEMF010000030.1 GCA_022768005.1 Bacteroidales bacterium
TTACCTCATTTTACCTGTTTTGATGATTTGCACGCAAATTTTGCGTGCAACTTGCGTGCAATTTGCGTGCACTTTTCTTCAAGCATCGTTTTTGGTCGTCTTTTTCAGTAAAATTTCGGCAAGTTTAGGATTTTTTTTAATGCCATTCTCGGCTTATAGATAAAAGTAAAACGCTGACTGATGACTTTTATTGTGTCTGTCTGTCAGCGTTTTACCTTGCTGAGCGACCGAGATTCGAACTCGGGAAACGGTTTTGCCGTTTACACGCTTTCCAGGCGTGCCTCTTCAGCCACTCGAGCATCACTCCTAAGTGCTTTTGCGGTGCAAAGGTAATGCTTTTTATTGAATTTTATGTCATACGGGTGAATTAATTTTGTGCTTTTTTGAAAGAAAATTTAAAAATTATTGATTGCATTGTAAAAATTGTTTAATTTTGTGTGGAAGTAAAAGTATTTCCTAATTCTAATATCTATTAACCCTAAGACTATTTTAAATGAAGAAGATTTTAGTTTGGCTATTTTTTGTTTTGGCTTTTACGGCAGGTGTATCCGCTTATGGTGAGGTTTCTACGTCAGAAGAAGAAAGTTTGGAAGATGTACAGGATTCTTCCGTGTGCGTAATCGGTTTTTTCAATAAGTACGATACTGCTACTTATTGGGTGGAGGAGACAGCGTGGAAAATTGATGGTACAGACAGTGTATGTTCGGCTTATTATTCAATGAAGGTTCGCCTGAATGTTGTGGATTCCACTGCTAAGGGTTATAAGATGGAATATACTTTTCTTGAGTTCCCCGAGCCTGAACTTTCTGATTCCGCTTCAGTCCTTGAAAGATTTCAAAAAGAGATTACTGCTAAGTATGCTCAAAAAATCGTTGGCACGACCGTGCGTTTTGAAACTGATGAATACGGCGCTATTACGAAGTACAATAACTTAAGTCAAATAAAGAAACAGGCAAAGTCGCTTTACAAGAATGTTTTGAATGACTTGTATGAACTTCCTGAAATTAAGGAAATGAAAAAGGTCGGTTTTGATATTAAGGATTATGCCAAAAAGATTGATACTGATAAACTGATTGACGGCTATCTTGAGGAACTTACTTTGCTGTTCATTAATCATGGCAAGTGTATAAATACGGGTGAATTTACGGAGCATGAAGATGCTACTGATACTCAGCTTGAAACAACTACATATATCGCGGCAAGTGAAGATACTGTGGAAGGACTTTATCATGTGGTATATGATGTGGTTAGCGTTGTGCCTCAGAAACTTATGAAGGAAGTGGTGGGTGGAATTGTTGATGCTTTTTCAAATGATAGTGTCACAAAGAGCTTTAATGAAAATTTTGATGCTCAGGTCAATACCGATGGTACTTACGAGGAATATCTTCAGTTTATTTATACTTATTCGGGTCTGCCTTGCCGTGTAGTAAAACAAGAATCCACAATGATAGAAAACGCAGGAAAACTTAAGCAGAAAATTATTACGATAGATTCTTTTTCTTCTGCCCAATAAGGGGATAAAGTAATTTACGACTATTAAATCAGGCAAATTTTGCCAATTTGCTATGCGGCTCTTTCATTATTTAGTATGATAGAGCCGTATGTGTTAACATTTATTTTGCATAGGGATGCAGTTATTTGATGATTAAGTATTATCTTTGCTCTATATAAAAAATAAATAGTCAATATGAAAAAGTATTTTTTTGTAGCAGCATTACTTTTTGCTTGTACCGGAATGAGTACGAGTGCCGCACCTGTGGCTCAGAGAGATAATTATGAGTGTAGAGATAATTGCGGACATCACGGACGTGCAATGAGCAGCAGTGATTTCAATTATCTCTATTCTGCAGTAAAAAAGGACTCATTTACCGATGATAAGATAAAGGATATCCGTCTTGGAGCATTAGGCAGCAAATTTACGTGCGAGCAGGTGGCAAGCATACTCCGTCTGTTTGATTTCTCAGATGATAAGTTGAAGGCATTAGGTTGTTTTTCAGGGAAGATAGTTGACTTGAAAAACTCAAGTGCAATTATTGACAGTTTCACCTTCGATAGTGAAAAGAAAAAGGCATACGAGTTGCTATTACAATAAGACATCGCAGATGCGGTAGTTTTTTTCTTAATTATTTGGCTGTTTGCCTGATTATAATTACATTTGTGTACTAATAATAACAAATACTATAAATCGATATTATCATGGAATCACTAAAGCAGACTTGCCTACATTCTCGTCATGTAGCCCTTGGTGCGCAGATGAGTCCGTTTGGCGGTTTTGATATGCCAATACAGTACAAAGGCATTGTGGAAGAACATAATGCGGTTCGAAATCATTGCGGCGTCTTTGATGTATCTCACATGGGCGAGGTGGAAGTAAAAGGCGCAGATGCCGAGCGATTCGTAAATCATATTTTCACAAACGACGTCAGAGGTGCCGAAAACGGTAAATGTCTCTACGGAATGATGCTTCACCCGACAGGTGGTGTTGTTGATGATTTGCTTGTGTATAAGCGTGGTGATAATGACTTTTTCCTTGTGATAAATGCTGCAAATATAGACAAAGATGTTGACTGGATAATGTCTCATCGAGACGGTTTTGACGTAGAAATAAATCATCTGAGTGACTTCTATGGCGAACTTGCTATCCAAGGACCTGAAGCAGAAAAGATTATCACTGAGAAACTCGGAATAGAATGTGCGGAACTTTCATTTTACACATTTAAGGAAACTCAGTACGAAGGAAATGATATAATAATCAGTCGTACGGGATATACCGGAGAAGACGGATTTGAGATATATGCGTCACATGAAGTGACTTGCAAAATTTGGGATAAACTGCTTGAAACAGGGCTCGTAGAACCATGTGGCTTAGGTTGTCGTGATACGTTACGCTTTGAAGTGGGGTTACCGCTTTACGGTGACGAACTTACAGATGAGATAACTCCGATAGAAGCCGGACTCGGAATATTCGTGAAAGCGGAAAAGCCTGAGTTTATCGGTAAAGAAGCGATTATAAAGCAAAAAGAAGAAGGCGTAAGTCGTAAACTTGTGGGAATAGAACTTCTTGACAGAGCAATCCCGCGCCACGGTTACGAAGTGCTTAATGATGCAGATGAAGTAATAGGCGCTATCACCACAGGCTACAGAGGAATCTCCGTAGATAAGAGTATTGCAATGGCACTTATTGATTCAAGATATTCTGCAGTAGATACTCCGCTCAAAGTACGTATCCGTCGTAAAGTATTTCCGGCAATAGTGGTAAAGAAAAAGTTTTATAAGAAAAGTTATAAGAAATAATAATTAATAACAACATAAAAAAGGTAAACAAAATGGCAATTTATTATTCCAATACTCACGAATATGTCAAGGTAGAAGGCAATGTGGGTTTTATCGGTATTTCTGATTACGCTCAGCGTGCGCTTGGCAATGTGGTATATGTAGATATGCCTGAAGTTGATGACGAAATTGAGGCAGGCGAAGACTTTGGCGCAATAGAAAGTGTAAAAGCTGCAAGTGACTTGATAGCACCGGTGAGCGGTACTGTTGTAGAAATCAACGAAGCACTTGTTGATAATCCACGACTTGTGAACGAAGATGCAATGGCAAACTGGATTATCAAGGTGGAACTTTCTGATGAGACTGAACTTGACAACTTGATGGACGAAGCTGCATATAAGACACTTTGCGAGTCAGAGCATTAATAGCTGTCATTACTAGTAAAAAAATCAAAGTAAAAAAATCAACGATTATAGGCACAAGGCTATTGTGCCTATATGATTTAAATACCTAACCTACTATATTATATGAATCACAGGTATCTTCCTCACACAGAAGATGATGTACGCTTGATGCTTGACAGTTGCGGACTCGAAAGCATTGAAGACCTTTACAGCGATGTTCCGGAGCAGTTAAAGTTCAAGGGCGAATATTCTCTTCCGTCAGAGATGAGTGAAAAAGAAGTTCGTGACTTCTTTGATTCACTTGGTGAACAGAACAACAAGCTTGTATGCTTTGCAGGAAATGGATTTTACGACCATTCCGCACCTGCAGCAGTGAAGTCACTGATAGCCCGATCCGAATTCCTAACGGCATACACTCCGTACCAGCCGGAAATATCTCAAGGTACTCTCCAATACATATTTGAGTACCAGTCACTGATATGCCGTTTGACAGATATGGACGTGTCAAATGCTTCAATGTACGATGGTTGTACAGCTACGGCAGAAGCTATGATGATGGCAGTGGCAAATTCAAGAAAACGTAAAAAAGTGCTTGTGTCTGCTACTGTACACAAAAAGGTTATTGACGTAGTGAAAACGTACGCACTCTATCATGGAGTAGAGATAGTGTTGATACCTGAAAAAGACGGAGTCTGCGATAAGGCTGCATTTGTGACAATGGTTTCAGCAGATGACGTAGCAGGTGTGATAGTTGCACTGCGAAATCAATACGGTGTTATTGAAGATTATACCGGCTGGGCTGAACTTTGCCATACACATAAGTCACTGTTTATAACAAACTGTATTGCTGCGGATTTAGCTACAATCAAGACTCCCGGAGAGTGGGGCGCAGACGTAGCAGTAGGTGATGCACAATCTCTCGGCATACCATTAAGTTATGGTGGTCCATACTTGGGATTTATGGCAGTCAAGAAGCCTCTGATGAGAAAAATCCCCGGAAGAATTGTAGGAGCAACGAAAGATGAGCAAGGTCGCAGAGTCTTTGTCTTGACACTTCAAGCACGTGAGCAGCATATCCGTCGTGAAAAGGCTACGAGCAACATTTGCTCAAATCAGGGATTGATGTCGCTTTATGTCACAATCTTTACTGCACTTAACGGTGTTTCAGGACTTCAGGAGATGAACAGGCAAGGAATAAATGGTGCTCACTATCTCGCAGAAAAATTAGTGGCAACCGGAAAAGTAAAACTAACTTATCCTGAAGAACCGTACTTGAATGAATTTTTGCTTACAACGTCAATGTCGGCAAGCGCAATAATAGATAAAGCACTTGAAGAAGGAATTCTCGCCGGAGTTGCCCTTGACGACAACCATTTACTCGTGGCTGTAACAGAAAAGCAGACCGTGAGCGAAATGGATAAACTTGTGAGCGTAGTGAGTGAATTGTAGTCATAAAAATCTTCTAAAAGTTTAGTCAATAAATTATGAACCGTGAATTTTACAGTCGTCTGATATTTGAATTGTCACGAAAGGGAAGAAGAGGCTACAAGCACCCTGACAATCATCTTGAAGATGTAAAACTTGATAATAACATACTTCGTCAATCACCGCTTGAATTGCCGGAAGTAGATGAGCCGACAGTGGTTCGTCACTACAATAATATGTCAAACAACAACTTTGGCGTGGATACGGGATTTTATCCTCTCGGCTCATGTACTATGAAGTATAATCCGAAGATAAATGAAGAAATATCCGCTCACCCGAGTTTTGAAAATCTTCACCCGGATACTCCGGTAAAGGCAGTGCAAGGCGCACTTAAAGCATATCACACCTTGCAGACGTACCTTGCTGAAGTAGGAGGAATGAGTGAGTTTACGCTTAATCCGTATGCCGGAGCCCATGGAGAACTAACAGGACTTATGGTGATAAGAGCGTATCATTTTAGCCGAGGAGACTTAAAGCGAACCAAAGTTATCGTTCCTGATTCAGCCCACGGAACAAATCCGGCAAGTGCGGCTGTTGCCGGTCTGAGTATTGTGGAAGTCAAGAGTCGTCCGGACGGAACAGTCGATGTGGAGGACTTAAAACCATTGCTTGACGATAGCGTAGCAGCAATGATGATGACAAATCCTAACACATTGGGTATTTTTGAAAAAAACATTCCTGAAATAGCAGAACTTGTACATGCATCAGGTGCTTTACTTTACTACGATGGTGCAAATCTGAACCCGATGTTAGGTGTAGCACGTCCCGGTGATATGGGATTTGACGTGATGCACATAAATCTGCATAAGACATTCTCTACACCTCACGGAGGCGGTGGACCGGGCTCAGGTCCTGTGGGAGTACGCAAAGGTCTTGAACAATTTTTGCCAAACCCGAGAGTGGTAAAACTTGATGACGGCACATACGGGGTGATAAACTCCGATACGGCATTAGGCAGTATATCATCACACCTCGGAAACTTTGCAGTGCAACTTCGCGCATTGAGTTATATACTTTCACTCGGAAAAGAAAACATCAAGCACGTAGGACCTCTTGCAACGCTTAATGCGAACTATGTGAAAGACAAGCTCAAAGATGCATATCTACTCCCGATAGAAGGAGTTTGCAAGCATGAATTCGTGTTTGACGGACTTATTGATAAATCAACAGGAGTTACAACACTTAACGTGGCAAAGCGTTTGCTTGACTATGGTTACCATGCACCTACGATTTACTTCCCGCTGCTATTCCATGAATCTCTGATGATAGAACCTACTGAAACAGAGTCGCTTGATACTCTTGATGACTTTATCTCAGTGATGCACAAGATTGCAGAAGAAGCAAAGGAAAATCCGGAAATGGTAAAATCCGCTCCTCACAACTGCCCTATATCTCACCCTGATGATACGGAAGCAGCATTACACCCGATAGTTAATTATACGGAATTAACGGCAAATAAAGAACAATGATAAAGTCTGATATACTTATAATCGGAGCAGGTCCCGGTGGCTATGAATTAGCCGCCGAGACTGTGTCCGAGGGACTTTCCGTGACGGTCATCGAGAAAGGTGAACTCGGCGGAACGTGTCTTAACAGGGGTTGTATCCCTACAAAGGCTTTGTGCCGTTCTGCGGAAGTGGCAATGACTGTAAAGGAAGCCGCAACTTTCGGAGTAAACGTTGATAATATTATACTTGACTTTTCCACAGCTGTAGCACGTAAAAATTCTATCGTTGAACAGTTACGTGAAGGTATAGCCTTCCTTTTAGACAAGTGTAAAGTGGTGAAAGGCGAGGCAAAGTTTATTGACAGCCACGCAGTGGAGTGTGACGGCGAACAGTTTACCGCTGATAAAATTGTCATAGCTACAGGGTCAAAACCCGCACGCCTGCCAATACCCGGTGCAGAACTTGCCATAGACAGCGATGACTTGCTTAATATGAAAACTTTGCCGGCACGAATGTGTATAATAGGCGGAGGTGTAATAGGTGTTGAATTTGCCTCAATCCTGAATGCATTCGGAGTAGAAGTGACAATTATAGAATATTGCAAAGAGATACTTCCACCATTTGATAAAGACGTATCCAAGAGATTAAAGACTGCATTGTCACGTCGTGGAATTAATATTATCACTTCTGCAGCTGTTACTGCAATAGAACCCGGACTTAAAGTTACATACGAGGCTAAAAATAAGGTACAGTCAATAGAGACTGATGCCGTACTGATGGCAGTGGGCAGAAAGCCTGTATTGCCTGAAGGATTAGAGCAAGCCGGCATTGAAGTTACAAAGCGAGGCGTTGTCGTTAATGACGACTTTATGACAGCGGTAGAAGGCGTTTATGCCATAGGTGATGTTAACGGCAAATGTATGCTTGCACATGCCGCAACCGCTCAAGGATTTAAAGTCATTGGCAAGAATATTAACCTTAACGTTGTTCCGTCAGCCGTATTTACGATGCCTGAGTGTGCAATGGCAGGACTTACGGAAGAGCAATGCAAAGAGCAGGGGCTTGAAGTGAAAATCTCAAAATCGCTTTTCCGCTCTAATGGTAAAGCACTTGCACTCGGTGAAACAGAAGGAATAGTTAAATTAATATCTGAAAAAGAAACCGGGAAAATACTCGGTTGCCATATTTGCGGACCTCATGCATCAGATATTATTACGGAAATTACTCTTGCGATATCAAACGGAATGACCGTGGATAGTGTATTGTCAACAATTCATTCACACCCCACATTGTCTGAAGTGGTCTATTCAGCAGCGAAATAAAATAGTTTGAATTGCTAAATAATAAAAATGAACGTTTAGATGTTCACTTAGTGAATGCTTGGATATTCATATTTGTGATATGAAAAGGGTAGATCCACTCTATAGTTAAATGTGTTTACTTCAGCCACTATCTGAAAGAAGGCAATATCTGCTAAGCCTGCGCTTATTTGTATCTCAATCAATTTAGCATTTCCTATTTACATTAATTTTGTTTATTCCTACATTATTTTTTTTGTTTACCAACCGGAAATTGAGGTATATAAAGTAAAAGTATATTAAAATTTAATAAATATGAAAAAGAAACTATTTTTACTGCTGTTTATTAGTGCTTTCGCATTTTCAATAAATGCGAAGAATGAACCTAAACAGCCTGAGAGTTATAATTATCAGCGTGGTGTTGAACTTTATCATGCAGAAAAATACGATGAGGCAAAAACATGGTTTGAGAAAGAAATTTCCGAATCTCCTGAGAATGGCTATGCTTATTTATATTTATCTGTAATATACAATGATGATAATGAACAAGGTAAGGCATTGACAGCCATAGATAAATCTATAAAGTATTTGCCCAAAAAGGATAAAATATGGCGTTCGTATGCATACGCTCAACGTGCAGATCTTAATACTCAGATAGGAGATACTGTTCAAGCATATAGTGATTTGACTCAGGCAATAAAGATTGACCCGACAGTCCCTGAAGTATATAGACAAAGAGGACAATTATATTATGAACAAAGAAAATATGCCTTATCTGATGCCGATTTTCAAAAAGTAATAGAAATAGATAAAGGTGATGCAAGAGGATATTTAGGTATTGGTAGAAATGCAAAAGAACAGGGACAATATGAAAAGGCACTCAGTCAGTACGATTTAGCCATTAAACTTGCACCGGATTATTCATCCGGATATTCATTCAGGGCAGAAGTATATCTATACCAAGAAAAATGGGCATTAGCGGCAGATGACATAATAAAAGCGTTGAGTATTGATTTGGATAGAATGGCATTTTACGAATTACAGTATTATATTCCCGAAGAAGGCTATGAAATAGTTAAATCCAAACTTAAAATTCAAATGACGAAAGAGCCAACTAATTATTTGTGGCCGTACTTTATTGCTGTGCTTTGCGAAGATTTTAATGATTACACCGGTGCAATAGAATATTATGAGAAGTCTAATTCTTTAAATGCCGGTTCGGTAACGTTGAGAAATCTTGCTCAATGCTATTACGATATAGAAGATTACGAGCAAGCGTTGAATTATGCAGACCGTTCTCTTGATATGGACGATGAAGATGTGAATACTCTAAAACTAAAAGCGGATATTTTAGGCTCTTTGGGCCGATATGATGAATGTCTGGAGGAAAGAGATAAGTGTGTTTCTCTTTATCCGGAAGTGGCTGATGGTTATTACTATCGTGCAAATGATTATCTTGCTGTAAGAAAGTATAAAGAAGCAGTTGAGGACTTTAATACGGCTATACTATTGTCTCCGGAATTACAAGAAATTCCTTTTGTTTTAATCCGTCGTGGTGATGCTTATCGTTTCCTTGGTAAAACGAAAGAAGCAAGTGATGATTATAATCAGGTGATAAAGTTGGAAGCAGACTCTGTATCACGGGCATGGACTCCAGTTGCTTACTCCGGACTCGGAAATGCTGAAAAAGCAATAGAAGCAATGAATTATACCTTGGAAAATGATACAACAGATGTTGCAGGTAATCTGTATAATGCAGCATGCATTTATGCCAGACTTGGAATGAAAGAAAAAGGTATCAGTGTTCTCAAAGAAGCAATAGAAAAGGGATATAATGATTATATTCTTATAAAATCAGATTATGATATGGATAATCTGCGAGATATGCCCGAGTTTGAAAATTTACTTGAAAATGATAGTGAAATTGAGTTACCTAAAATTGTAGAAGACACTACCGGGTATGTGCAGGAAAGGGTGGAAGTGCCTTTTTCTAAAGAAGGAGGAGTTACAAAAGTCAAATGTACTATCAACGGTTTACCACTTCACTTTGTATTTGATACAGGCGCTGCAGATGTTACAATGTCAATGGTTGAAGCAAATTTTATGTTGAAAAATGATTATATCAAGCGTTCAGACGTAATAGGATCTTCATTTTATTCTGATGCAAACGGTGATATAACTGAGGGTACAGTATTGAATTTGCGTTACGTAAATTTCGGTGGACTTGAGCTTGAAAATGTCAGAGCATCAGTTGTTCGTAATCAGAAAGCTCCGCTTTTACTTGGTCAATCAGTACTCGGTCGCCTTGGTAGAATTGAAATTGATAATGCTGCATCAAAACTTATTATCACGCATAATGTGGTAAAATGACAGAAGTTTTGAGAAAAATCTTGAAAAAATTTGTATTATTAAGATAAACACGTTAACTTTGTAGCAAAATCTCAGAATAATGAAACGATTTTACGCATATAATTACTTTTATTTTGACAAAAAATAATTGCGGGATTATATGCGATGAAATTTTAAACTTTGATTTTATTAAAAATGTGTTGTTATAGAAATCCCGGTTGTTCAATCGGGATTTCGTTTTTTAATGTAAAGAATATTAGTCAAGATGTGTGTTATACCACATAGTAAAGATAGAAAAAGAGTAGCGATACAAGGTGTTGCCGGTTGCTTCCACGATGCAGCGGCAAGGGCGTATTTTGAGGGGCAGAATATAGAGACAGTGCCATTTGACACTTTTCATAATCTCTTTGAAGCAGTTGCCGTTGATAAGGATATGTATGCTGTGATAGCTATTGAAAATACTATTGCCGGCAGCATATTGCAAAACTATGAATTGCTTCGTAAAAGCAATCTTAAAGTGATAGGGGAGTACAAGATGAGAATTTCTCATGTACTCTGTGCTTTACCGGGAGAAACTATTGATACCTTACAGGAAGTTAACTCTCACCCTATGGCACTTATGCAGTGTGAGGACTATTTGCGCCGCTTTCCGCATTTAAAGGTTATTGAAAAGTCCGATACTGCCGGTAGTGCAAAAGAAATTTCAAATAAAAACTTAAAGGGGCATGCTGCAGTGTGCGGAGAATACGCTGCAAACCTTTATGGTCTGAACATTTTGGAAAAGGGAATAGAGACAAATAAGAGAAATTTTACTCGTTTCCTGATTTTGGACCATAATAATTTCAATGCCGAGACCGCACACAAAGCCTCTATCGTGTTTACGCTTCCTCACACTCGCGGAGCGCTGTCAAAGGTGTTGACTATTCTTACTTTTTATGATATTAATTTATCCAAAATACAATCATTACCGATAGTGGGAAGTGAATGGGAATACCGCTTTTATGTAGATTTAACTTACGATGACGCTGCACGTTATCATCAGGCGATACAAGCTGTCACTCCACTTATTTCCGACTTTAAAACATTAGGTGAATATGAAGAATTCCGTAGCTAAAACAATAATTCCGGCAGACCGTGTCTCTGAAATACAAGAGTATTATTTCTCAAAAAAACTCCGTGAAGTTGCTGCCCTTAACGCTGAGGGTAAGGATATTATAAGCCTTGGCATCGGCGGCCCTGACAGAATGCCGGATAAAGAAGTGATTAACACTCTGTGCGATGAGGCGCAAAAGCCGGGTAATCATTCTTATCAACCGTATGTGGGAATACCGCAGTTGCGTGCTGAATTTGCTAATTGGTACAAAAACAATTATGGAGTAACTCTTAACCCGGACAACGAAATATTACCTCTAATCGGTTCAAAAGAAGGTATATTGCATATTTCTCTCGCTTTTCTTAACCCCGGTGACGGTGTACTCGTGCCGAATCCCGGCTATCCTACATATACGTCTGTCAGCAAACTCGTTCAAGCAAATATATACACGTATAACCTCAAACCGGAAAACGGCTGGTACCCGGACTTTGAAGAACTTGAAAAGTTACCAACTGATAAGATTAAATTGATGTGGGTGAATTATCCTCACATGCCCACAGGTACTCCTGCAACTGAGGAACTGTTCAAGAAACTTATAGATTTCGGTCATCGCCACGGGATTGTAATTGCTCATGATAATCCATACAGTTTTATCCTTAATGAACATCCTATGAGCATTCTTGCCACTGAAGGCGCACGAGATATTGCAATAGAATTAAATTCATTGTCTAAGAGCCATAATATGGCAGGTTGGCGTATAGGTATGCTTGCTTCAAATCCTACGTTTGTAAACTGGATACTAAAGGTGAAATCGAATATAGACTCCGGGCAATTCAAGCCGATGATGCTTGCAGCAACTAAGGCTTTACAAGCGTCTCCACAGTGGTATGCAACGCTTAATGAGGAATACGCACGTCGCAGAGTTGTGGCTGAAAAAATTATGACAACTCTCGGCTGTACTTTTGATGCAAATCAGCGAGGATTATTCCTATGGGGAAGAATACCGGAAGCGGCTGAAAGTGCGGAACGTATCTGTGATGATATTCTTTATGGAGCAAGAGTTTTCATTACTCCGGGATTTATTTTCGGTTCTAATGGTAAACGCTACGTCAGAATATCGCTGTGTGCTACTGTTGAAAACCTCAATAGAGCATTAGAAAGAATTACTGAATTTATGTCTAAATAATAAAAATATACCCATAATATGGAAGCAAATATAGAACTTAATCTTCGTCCTATCAGTGACGATAAACCGCTTATAATCGCAGGTCCTTGCAGTGCCGAAACTGAAGAGCAAGTGCTTGAGACAGCTCGTGAACTTGCACAGTACGGTATTAAATACTTTAGAGCCGGTATTTGGAAACCTCGTACAAAACCGGGTGGCTTTGAAGGAGTAGGGGCTAAAGGTTTGCCATGGCTTGCTAAAGTCAAAGAGGAAACAGGAATGAAGGTCTGCACGGAAGTGGCTAAGCGTGAACACGTACTTCAAGCACTTGAAGCCGGTGTTGATATGTTTTGGATTGGAGCAAGAACGTCAGCAAATCCGTTTGCCATGCAAGAGGTGGCTGATGCTTTCAAGGAAGGAGGAAAAGACGTTCCCGTTCTCATTAAAAATCCTGTAAACCCTGACCTTGAACTCTGGATTGGAGCAATTCAGAGATTATATAATGCCGGAATTAATCGTATAGGCGCTATTCACCGAGGTTTTTCTGCTTACGGAAAACATCTTTACAGAAATCTTCCGCAGTGGCATATACCTATTGAATTAAGACGTCGAATTCCTAATTTACCGATTTTATCGGACCCAAGTCATATCGGCGGTAAAAGAGAACTTATCGCGCCGTTATCACAAGAGGCTTTTGATATGGGCTTTGACGGACTTATTATAGAATCACATTGTGACCCTGACTCTGCATGGAGCGATAAGGCACAGCAAGTTTCACCTGACGTTTTAAACTTTATTTTGAATACAATAGCTTTGCGTGATACTGCTTGTACAACGGAGAGTATCACATTACTTCGTCAACAGATTGACCGTATTGACAACGAACTTCTTGAGGTGCTTAACAAGCGTATGAGAATAAGCCGTGAGATAGGTCAGTACAAGAAAGAACATAGTATTCCCGTTGTTCAAACAGGCCGTTACGGTGATATTATGAATTCACGCGTAAAGGCTGCAACGGAAATGGGAATGAGTGCGGACTTTATGAAGGCATTGTTATCCGCTATTCATGAGGAGTCTGTGCGTATTCAGATTGAGATTTTTAATAAACACTAACACGAATATAGAATAAATCAGATACTAAAATGAAAATTTTAATACTCGGAGCAGGTAAAATGGGTTCGTTCCTTTGCGATGTCCTTTCTTTTCAGCATGAACTTGCCGTATATGATACTGACCCTCAAAAACTTCGCTTTACATTCAATACACAGCGATTTACGTCGCTTGACGAAATTAAGGCTTTTGAGCCGGACTTGATGATAAATGCCGTAACTGTCAAATACACTATTGAAGCATTCAAGTCAGTTCTTCCGGTGTTGCCTGAAAGATGTATTATCAGCGATATTGCATCAGTAAAGACCGGACTACCGGAATTTTATGCCACTTGTGGTCACCCGTTTGTATCTACTCACCCAATGTTTGGTCCTACTTTTGCTTCACTTGGAAATCTTTCTCAGGAAAATGCAATTATCATTTCCGAGAGCGACCATTTGGGCAAAGTGTTCTTCCGTGATTTGTACAATTCACTTCATCTGCACATTGAGGAATATACCTTTACTCAGCATGATCAAACTATAGCTTATTCTCTGTCAATTCCGTTTGCTTCAACCCTTGTATTTGCTGGTGTAATGCGCCATCAAGATGCGCCTGGTACTACATTTAAGCGCCACATGGCTATCGCAAGAGGATTGATGAGTGAAGATGACTATTTGCTGTCTGAAATTCTATTTAATCCCAACACTCCGGAACAATTAAAATTAATTCAGGAGAAACTTGCACAGTTGCAGAAAATCGTTGATGCTCACGATTATGATGAGATGAAAAGTTTCTTGCATACTGTAAGAGAAAATCTTAAATAATAATTCGCTCTATGAGCGTGAAATAATGTACGGTCTGTGAATATAGTGAAAATCGCGGACCAAACATTTTTTTGCACATTATTGTTGGATAAAATATGAATACAGTTACATTCTATATTTTACTCTTGTTGACGTCTTGTGTATTCAATTCTTGTAAAACTCCGTCTGAAAGTGTAAAAAGCAGGACTATGGAGAAGCAAGCAAATGAATTTTTAAGTCGGTTGCCGGCAAATTTACAAAGGTGTCAGGCGAGTGCTGTGAAAAAAGCAATAGCCGGTGATAATTCAGACTTGATTTCCGTGAGAAATTCACGAAATGTGGCATCAAAATGTTCTGTTGGTGTGGTTAGTCGTATGCTTACAAGTACATTGAGAATTTATGAACCGATAAGTCACTGCAGTGAGAAGTTGCCTTTGCTGATATATTTCCATGGCGGAGGTTGGACATTCGGCAGCATAAATAGTTGCAGCCGTTACTGTGATGCAATGGCTGCATCGGGTAAAGTAAAAGTTATTGCCGTAGATTACCGTCTTGCTCCCGAGAATCCCTTTCCGGCAGGGCTTGAGGATTGCATTAATTCGGTACTATATGCAATAGAAAATTCCGATTCATTAGGTATTGATTGCAAACAAATTTCTCTCGGAGGGGACAGTTCCGGCGGTAATCTTGCAATATCTGCCGCATTATCTGATAAAATAGTCGGAAAGATTAGGTCTTTAATTCTATTCTATCCTGTGACAAAGGCTTTTGCTGATGGTTCTAAGTCATGGAATAAATACGGAGTAGGGTACGGATTGGACTCGGAATTGATGACAGCATTTAATGATGCCTATGTATGTGATGCAAATCCGATGGATTCGAGGATAAGTGTGGGACTCTGTGATGAGAATGTTATGGATAAATTGCCGAAAACGTTGTTAATAGCCGCCGGAAGGGATATTCTGCGTGACCAAGGTGTAGAATTTGAAATAAAGTCAAGTGGTTCGGTAACACGCATTGAGTTTACTGATGCAGTACACCTTTTTATTACAGTGCCGGGGCAAGATGAGGCATTTGCCAAGGCAGTTGAACTGTCATTGAAAATGTTTTAGATTTCTATTTGCAGCCCGTCGTATGCTAAAAATACGTTTTCAGGCAGAATTCTTGATACTTCTTTGTGCAAACCCATATCGTGGCTTAAATGAATGAAAAAAGTACGTTTAGGCTTTATTTCTTCCACTATATCAAGAGCCTCTTCAAGGTCAAGATGTGAGTGGTGAGGCTCAATTCTCAGTGCATTGAGTATAAGTGTATCTATTCCTCGGATTTCATCAATAGTTTTGAGTGGAATTGTTTTAGCATCGGTAATATATGCGAGGTGTTCCCCTATTTTGAAGCCTAAAATAGGAAGTTTTGCATGCATCACTTGCAGCGGTGTGATGTCTGTATCGTAAAGTTTAAACTTTTCATACGGCTTGATAATTCGCAAGTCAAAATGAGGTACACCGGGATACGGATGTGCTTCAAAACAATAGGGGATATGCTTATGCAAATCCGAAGAAACATCTGCGGTGCAGTAAAATGGGAAACCTTCTTTGGAGCAGAATGGACGTAAATCGTCAACACCGCCTACGTGGTCGTAATGGATATGCGTAATCAGTGCTGCATCAAGTTTTGCAAATTGATTGTTGCGCAACATCTGTACGTAAAAGTCCGGACCACAGTCTATAATAATATTTTTACCGTTTACTTCAATCAGAGCAGAAGTACGCAGCCTCTTGTCGCGAGAATCGGTTGAACTACATACTTCACATTTACATCCGAGCTGTGGTACTCCTGTAGAGGTACCTGTGCCTAAAAACGTAACTTTCATAGTCGGTATCTTTTTAATAGTCCGTCTTCAAATATTAAGTAAGCACCATTGGAGTAGGTCCATTGTTCGTAAGCAGAACTGTATGAGCGTCCGTAGTCAACGTCTTTAGGTGCGCCTAATGATAATCTACATTCATCGCGTGTCATATCTATTTTTACCTTTCCTTCCTGTATTGCCGCCCAGTTTTCATCTGATATTGCAGGATATAAATTATGTGGGTCCGAGAAGGAAAACATAGATGCAAATCCGCGCTTATTTTCTGATATGTCAAAACTGAACATTGCCATTGCCGTACGAATACTGTCATTAAATACAACGGAAATGGGGTATTCTTCACTGCCCGGTACAACGTCTTCAACCGTCACTTTTACAAATTTTCTTCCCACAGTACGTTGTTTGTTCAGGTCGTACCATGACGATGTCAGAATATACATTTCCTTGCCGTTAAGAGTCTTTCTTACTTGGTCAATAAGTGTAAGGTCAACGGTAAATGGAATTTCAACGTACGGGCGGCTTGCCAAGTCACTGTACGGCCGTTCTACTTTGTAAGCCAAAGTGTCTGTGTTATTGCCTTTTTTTGTAAAAAGCAGCAGTGTATTTTCAGTGGCGGCTATTGACGGTAATTTTTTGTATCCTGCGTAGCAAATTGTATCACCGGTAGCGGGTAACATATTTTTCGGAGTGCTATTGAATACAAGGCTGATACGGTCGTTCGTAACAACGTATTCTCTTCCGGCAGTCCATTCCGGTAGTGGCAGTGCCGTCATTTGCTTTGCCAGTTCAGTTTCCGGTGTAGCAGTGTCCTCCGCCTTTTGCTTGATTACATCGTTACTGTTAATCTTTGGAGTACTTTCAATACCTGTAAAGCAACTGCTCAGCGAAAAGGTAGTCAGTAAAACTAATATGTAAGAAATGTATTTCATTTAGTCTTGGGAGTAATACCCATATTATAATAGATAAATGAGTAAATGTCGGTATATTCTTCTACAACCTTTGATATCGGTTTTCCTGCACCATGGCCGGCTTTTGAGTCTATACGAATGATTTTAGGTTTGTTGCCTGTAGATGATGCTTGCAGAGTGGCTGCGTATTTGAAAGAATGCGCCGGGACAACTCTGTCATCATGGTCTGCAGTAGTAACCATAATTGCAGGATAAGGAGTGCCGTCATTTTTGATGTTGTGCAATGGTGAATATCCGATAAGGTACTTTGCCATTTCGGCAGAGTCATTTACGGTGCCATAGTCTGCAGCCCAGTTCCAGCCGATAGTGAATAAGTGGTAACGTAGCATATCCATTACTCCGACTCGCGGAATTGCTACGGCAAATAAGTCAGGTCGCATATTTGTCACTGCACCTACCAGAAGTCCGCCGTTACTTCCACCTTCGATAGCGATTTTACTGCTGTTTGTCCACTTTTCCTTTACTAAATATTCAGCAGCTGAAATAAAGTCGTTGAATACGTTTAACTTATTCAGCTTAGTGCCTTGTTCGTGCCATTCTTCACCGTATTCAAGTCCTCCGCGAAGGTTCGTTTGAGCATAAATACCGCCATTTTCAAGCCATAGTACTCTATAAGGTGAAAATCCCGGTTCAAGAGTTATGGCAAAGCCTCCGTATCCATAGAGATATACAGGATTATTGCCGTCACGCTTTAACCCTTTCTTGTAAGTAAGTGACATAGGTACTTTTGTACCATCGCTTGAAGTGTAGAATACTTGCTCTGTCACATAGTCGTCCGGATTAAAGCCTTTTATTTCAGGCGAGGCATATAGTTTACTTTCTCCTGTCTTTGTGTCGTACTCAAAGATAGAAGGCGGAAAATTAAATGAGGTGAAACTGTAAAATACTTCCGGGTGTTTGCGTGAAGTGGTGAATGAAGCACTGCCGATAGAAGGCAACTTTATTTCACCTGTCAATTTTCCTTCGCGTGAAAATGTATATGCGTGTGTTGATGCATCAACACTGCAGCAGATAATAAATCCGTCAGGGACTACATCTACTGATGAGATTACACCTTCTTGCTCAGGAATAAATTCTGATGACTGTTCAGGATTGTTTACGTCGCACACCATAATGTGACCTTTAGGTGCGCCCTTTGTAGTGCGATAATAAATTTTGCCGTCAATCACGCCTATCACGTATGTGTCGTAGTTCTGTGTCGCTTCAATGGTGTGCCAAGAGTCATCTTTGATATCAAGACGTTTTGCTTGAAGGGTGTTGCCAATGCCTTCGCCCGAACTTGTGAGAAATAATACTGTTTCATCATCATCTATCATCACGCCGTGGAAATGATAAGGGTGTGCTGCATCTTCAAAGTATACTTTATCTTCACTTTGCGGTGTACCGAGTGTGTGATAATAAACTCTGTGGTTAAGGTTTATTTCCGAATACTCTTTTCCTGACGTATTAATCTCGTATGCGCTGTAAAAGAATCCGTTACCGTACCATGTAGCATCGCTGAATTTTGCGCGTAATATATGGTCGCTGAGGAGTTTGCGTGTAGCAGTTTCCATTACGTATATCTCTTTCCAGTCAGAACCGCTGCGAGCAATTGTATATGCTGTGTATTTTCCGTCGTGTGACTGAGATGTACCTGTAAGTGCCACAGTTCCGTCTTCCGAGAGTGTGTTTGGGTCAAGAAATACCTCTGGTGTTCCGTCAATAGTGTCTTTACGATAAAGGACGGATTGATTTTTAAGTCCGTCATTTTCGTAAAAATAAAATTTTCCGTCATTTTCTCTGACCGGAGCCGAGTATTTAGGATAATTTGCGAGCTGCAAAAGCCGATTTTTAATATCTTTTCTGAAAGGAATTTTAGAAAGAAAATCTTGTGTAACGGCATTTTCCGCTTTAACCCAGTTTTCTGTAATTTCACTTGTATCATTTTCAAGTTGTCTGTACGGGTCTGATACTCTGATGCCGAAATATTCGTCAACGACATCGGTCTTCGGAGCAGAAGGATATTTCAGAGTTTGAGCGGTAGCACTGATTGCAGTCATAGCGGCAATGGTAAGTATGTGTAAATTTCTCATTTGAGTTCTGTTATTAATATTAAAGTGTCACTTGATTGGCAATGCAAAGTTATTAATATCTTTTGAGAGAATAAAAAACTTGTTACATATTTTATGATTTTACGATTATTTTTGCAAAAATTGCCGTACCTTTGTAATAGTAAAGATTTATGTCATGGATTCATTGTTTCTACTGCAATTCAGTTGCTTTATAATAACGATATTTTTTGCATTATTATTGTCCCTTTCTCGTATGCTCGTGAAGTGGTTGAATGATAAATACGAACGTTCTCGTTGGTATTTGACATCGTCAATGGTAATATTAGCGATACATTTTTTATTACAGATGTTATTCGGCTTTCGTGCATCGGGTGATGATATAGGTGCTACGATAAACATATTATTTTATTCTCCGGCTGCATTTCTTATATCATATTCACTTATCAATATAGAATGTGGCAAAAAAAGTCGTTATATCTACATTCTAACCGGTATATTGGCATATATTTGTATATTGGGAGTATTTTTAGTTGGACTTTTGGTTTATGGCAGTCTTCACATGCCTAATGCTCTGCTTGTCATGCGAGGATTATTTTTTATATGTATATTGTTTTTTATCTTCGCACCTATCCACGAAGTTCGTCGTTTGTATGCTCAGATACAGAAAGTTACCGGAGGGGATCTAAAGTCTTACAAAATGTACCTCGGTTCAGGATATATTTCTCTTTCTATAACAGCGCTAATGCTGTCAATAACGATGCTTTCAAATGAAATATTGTTTTATCTCGCACCTGTATTTTTTATTTCTTTTTTCTTGTTTTGTCTCAGTTATGTGGCACTCGGATTTAATATTCCTATAATTGAGGAAAGTGAAGCAATAGAGATGGCGGAAATTACGGAGTCCGATGATAAATCAATTCTCCATGCAGAAGAGCATCTTTCTCCAAAGTTAGTTCGTGAAATAGAGGAAAAACTTGGTGCGTGGTGTAAATCAGGGCTATTCAAAGATAGCGATTTGACACTTTCCGGTGTATCAACAAGGGTAGGGCTTAGCCGCAATGTGCTTACCAGGTATTTCGCGCAGGAGAGGAATTGTAATTTCCGAGGGTGGCTGTCCGGTATTCGTCTTATAGAAGCACAACGTCTGCTGTTGGAACACCCGGAATACAGTAATGATGCAATCTCTCAAGAATGTGGATTTTCCTCCCGAGGACAGTTGTACAACATTTTCAGAGATAAGACCGGTATGTCGCCGGGTGAGTGGCGTGACAAGCAGAATTTAATTAAATAATACCTTTTACGCATAAAATAGAGTCTAATTCCTACAAATTAGAGTAGTATTAAGTCTATTATTAAACACTGCGAGAGGAAATTAGACAGTGAAATCGGGTATTTGGTCATAAATTTGTGTACACATAACAAATTATAACTATATACCATTTATGAAATTATCTTTACCTAAACAACTAATTACATTATTTCTTGCGTCAAGTGCATTTACATTGTCTGCGCAGGAACAGGAAGTCAAGTAGGTGATTTGTATTATTGCTTGAATAAGTCCACTATGGAAGCATGTGTTATTCACAATTAGGAATACCTTTCTTATACTATGATATATATTCCGACGTCTGTAACATTCGAATCTGCGGATTATACTGTTAAGGGCATAGTTTATAGTGCATTTCAAGGTTGTGAAAATTTGCAATCTGCAGCATTACCTGAAACTCTCGTAAATATTAGTGGTAATGCCTTTATGAACTGTAAGAGATTAAAGGAAGTTAAATTTTCTCAATCTTTGGCTACAATCGGTGATAGCATTTTTATGGGCTGCGAATCACTTCAATCAGCCTTTTTGTATGGTTCTGCTATCGCAATACATCGTTATTACGCTTGTATGGAAAGAATTTAAAAATTTCAAATTCGAAAATAATTAATGATAATGAAGTCGGTGAAATGAATGTTGATACCGTAGTTAGTGTCTATAACGTGTCAGGTACGCTTGTTTACCAAGGAAGATATGGAGAGATGCCTACTTTGAGTAAAGAATTTTACATTGTAAATATGAGAACTAATACTATCAAAATAGCTCTATAGTCCTGTCACTATAGTAATATGAATCAGCACACACACAAAGAAAGTGAGTGGACTTGAAAATCCACTCACTTTTCTATTATAATAGAAGAATAGTGTTATTTACCGTAACCGCGAATAATACCGCGACGAGAATTGCGAATGAACATAATTATTTCATCTCGTTCTTTAGTAGCAGGTAGTTCGGCTTCAATATGGTCAAGTGCATCAGATACATTGTACTTTGACAGATACAGGAATCTGTAAGTGCTCTGAATGTCATTGATCTGGTCATTTGTAAAGTTTCTGCGACGGAGTCCTATAGAGTTTACACCGGAATATACAAGAGGTTCACGACCGGCTTTAACGTAAGGTGGTACGTCTTTACCGATTAATGCACCACCTTGAATCATTACGTGGCAACCGATGTGACAGAATTGATGGATCATTGTTCCACCACCGATAACAGCAAAGTCATCTACTACTACTTCACCTGCAATCTGAGTGGCGTTGGAAATGATTACGTTATTGCCTATCACCGTGTCGTGTGCTACGTGTGAGTATGCCATAATCAAGCAGTTATTGCCTACAACGGTTTTACCCTTTGATGCAGTACCTCTGTTTACTGTGACACATTCGCGGAGTGTTGTGTTATCACCTATGATTGCAACTGTATCTTCTCCTTGAAATTTAAGGTCCTGTGGAATGGCGGAGATTACAGCGCCAGGGAATATTCTACAATTCTTACCTATTCTTGCGCCCTCCATGATAGTAACGTTGCTGCCAATCCAAGTGCCTTCGCCTATTTCTACGTTTTTGTCAATAGTTACAAAAGGGTCTATTATTACACTCGGGTGTATTTTAGCCGCAGGGTGTATATATGAAAGCGGTTGTTTCATTTCTATAGTGTATTGTTAGTAAATTATTTGTTCTTAATAATTTGTGCCATAAATTCGCATTCTGACACAACTTTTTCTCCTACGAATGCGTATCCTTTCATTACTGCACAGCCACGGCGGAGTGGTGTCATGAATGATACGTGGAATATGATAGTGTCACCCGGAACTACTTTTTGACGGAACTTGACATTGTCAATCTTCATAAAGTACGTTGAGTATCTTTCAGGTTCTTCTACTTGTGAGAGTACGAGCAATCCTCCTGTTTGTGCCATTGCCTCTATTTGAAGTACGCCCGGCATCACCGGTTCTTGAGGGAAATGACCTTGAAAGAAAGGTTCGTTTATTGTCACGTTCTTTACGCCTACGATGTATGTTTCCCCCTTTTCAATAATCTTATCAACGAGGGCAAACGGATAGCGGTGTGGAAGACGATGACGAATTTCGTTGATATCCATCAACGGCGGTACTGACGGATTATATGCAGGCGCTTGTACAGGCACTTTGCGGAGTTCCTGACGGATTTTCTTTGAAAGTGCAGTATTCAGTGCATGTCCCGGTTTGATAGCGATAACTTTACCTTTAAGAGGACGACCAATGAGTGCGAGGTCACCAATCACGTCAAGGAGTTTGTGGCGTGCAGGCTCGTTTTCGTACTGCAAAGGACGATCGTTAATGTATCCGAAGTCTGTTACGTGTTTGTGAGGCACTTTGAGCAAGTCTGCGAGGTGGTCAAGTTGTTCTTGTGCCATAGGTGCATCGTAAATAACGATGGCATTGTCAAGGTCACCGCCCTTGATTAAATTCCCTTTGAGAAGTTGTTCTATCTCGCGAACAAAGACGAATGTACGGCTTGAAGCAATTAGTTTTCCGAAGTCTTCAATATGTTCAAGTGATGCATATTGATTGCTGAGAACCGGCGAATTGAAGTTGACCATAGTATCAATGCTGAATTCTTCGTCAGGAAGAAGGGTCACTGAAGCACCGGTGGAATCATCGTGAACTTCAATACGTTGTTTTACTACGTAAAAATCTTTTTCGGCTTTTTGCTCTTGTAATCCTACTTTTGCTATATTTTCAATGTAAATCACAGAACTGCCGTCAAGAATAGGCATTTCCGGAGCGTCAACTTGGATAAGACAGTTATCAACACCTGACGCATATAAGGCAGCCATAGCGTGTTCAATGGTGCTTACTTTGGCATCACCGAGTGCTACAACGGTGCCACGAGTTGCTTCTACTACGTTTTCAGCAAGTGCATCAATGATTGGCTGATTTTCAAGGTCAATACGCTGGAATTTGTATCCATGGTTATCAGGAGCGGGAAGGAAGGTGGCTGTGATGTGCAGGCCTGTGTGAAGTCCTTTGCCGCTTACTGAAAATGATTCTTTGAGTGTCTGTTGTTTCATAACGGTATTGTTTCCTTATGTGTATTATTTATTTTCTGATTTTTCTGCAAGAAGTTTTTCCAACTGATTTACGCGGCGATAGAGTGTATCAAGATTTTTTACGTTTACCGCTTGACGCATAAACTGACGTGCATCTACTGCAGGGTAGCCCATAAGTGTTTGATTGTCAGGTATTGAACGTGGTATGCCTGACTGCGCACCTATTTGGACATTGTTGCCTATCGCAATGTGTCCCGCTACGCCTACTTGTCCGCCTATCATACAGTGTGAACCGATTTTTGCTGAACCTGCTACGCCGCCTTGTGCCGCCATTACCGTGTCTGAGCCAACCTCGCAGTTATGTGCAATTTGGATTAAATTATCAAGTTTTACGCCTTTGCGGATAATAGTAGAACCCATTGTTGCACGGTCAATAGTGGTGTTTGCTCCTATTTCGACATTATCTTCAATTACTACGTTTCCTATCTGAGGAATCTTGTGGTAATGTCCGTCTTCAGTAGGGGCAAAACCGAAGCCGTCTGCTCCGATTACTACTCCTGCATGGAGAATACAATTTGCACCCACTTTACAGTTGTGGTAAATTTTTACTCCGGGATAGATTATTGTGTTATCACCGATTTGGGCATTATCACCAATATACGCTTGTGGAAATATTTTTACGTTATTTCCGAGTTTTACGTTGCGGCCAATGTAAGCAAATGCACCGATGTAAGAGCCTTCGCTTACTTCTACACCTTCTGAAATGAAAGATGGCTGCTCAATGCCTGAGTGCTTTGGTTCCATCATCTTGGAAGCCATTTCGAGTAATTGTGCAACTGTCTCGTATGGGTTTTCTACACGGATAAGTGTGGCTGATACAGGTTGCTCGGCAACAAAATCTTTCTTTACAAGAACTATTGAAGACTTTGTCGTATATATATGGTGAGTGTATTTAGGATTTGCTAAAAAAGAAATAGCACCGGGGTGACCTTCTTCTATTTTTGCGATTGTTGACACTGTTACCAATGGGTCACCGTCAACAGTACCTCCTGTCATTGAGGCTATTTGTGCTGCTGTAAATTGCATATTTATCAATAAATATATTAATACAAAATATTTGCAAATTTAGCAGTTTTTTTTCATATATTCGCTATATTTCGCAAGAAAGTGTTTTTTGCATCCAGCGAAAATCTACAGGGCGCTTTGTGAATTGTCATTGTAATCAAAAAAGGTGATATCAAATTCTGATACCACCCTTTTTATGATTATTTAAGTTTGTTATAAACCTTTGCCGTGACAGTTTTTGAATTTTTTACCGCTTCCGCAAGGGCATGGGTCATTACGGCCGACTTTAGGACCGACAACTACCGGTGATTGGTGTTGCGGTCCTTGTGGTGCTGCGGCGGCTTTGCGCTGCGCATCTTCACCGGGTACGCTTTCCTTAGTAGTTTTATATTTTGAATAGTCTGTCTTGTTGTCTTCAATGTTTCTGTCAACTTTAGGCTGTTGCGGTGTCTGCTGTTCCTGTTGATTTGGCATTGGCGGTTGGATATAAATCTGCCCGTGCATCATTGCCGAGATTGCTTTGTTGTTCAGCATACTCAACATATTTTCGAACAAGTGGAATGACTCTATTTTGTAGATTACGAGCGGGTCTTTCTGTTCGTAAGATGCATTTTGTACTGATTGACGGAGTTGGTCAAGTTCACGGAGGTGTTCTTTCCAGAGTTCGTCAATAGAGAAGAGTAACAAGAGTTTGTGCCATTCTTTCACTATTGCAGCACCATCAGTCTTATATGCTTCTGTAATGTCAATAATGAGGTTGAAGATACGTTTGCCGTCTGTGATAGGAACGCGGATACGACCTGTTGCACCTCTGTTTTCAACCCAATCTTTCAATACCGGCATTGCCACTTCGCATATCTTGGCACTACGTCTGTCGCGTGCTTCAGCCGCTACGTTGTATATTTTGTTGATTTTATCTTCAACTGAAAGACGCGTGAACTCTTGTTCCGTGAACGGAAGTGTGATTGTGAGTGTTCTCATCAATTCGTCGGCAAGAGTAGGGTAGTCGTATGGTTGGTCGTAAGTCTTTACAGCGTTTTCAATCAAGTCGTAGAGCATATTTTGGAGGTCGATTTCAACACGTTCTCCGAGCAATGCGTGGCGACGACGAGAGTAGATGTATGTACGCTGTTTATTCATTACGTCATCGTATTCAAGAAGACGTTTACGGATACCGAAGTTGTTTTCTTCAACGCGTTTTTGAGCATTTTCAATGGCTTTGGTCACCATGCCGGCTTCTATTTTTTCACCTTCTTCAAGACCGAGTTTGTCAAGCATCTTCATTACGCTGTCCGTAGCGAAAAGACGCATAAGTTGGTCTTCAAATGATACGTAGAATACAGATGAACCCGGGTCTCCCTGACGACCTGAACGTCCGCGTAACTGACGGTCAACTCGACGGGATTCGTGACGCTCTGTGCCGATGATTGCAAGGCCGCCTATTCCTTCTCCGGTGGATTTTTCTATGATTTCAGGGTCATGTAAGTCTTTTACTTCTTGAGGAAGCTTGATGTCCGTACCACGACCTGCCATGTTTGTGGCGATGGTAACAGCTCCTTTAAGACCGGCAAATTTTACGATTTCAGCTTCTTTTTGGTGAAGTTTTGCATTAAGTACTTGGTGCTCAATGTGGTTCATCTTCAACATTCGGCTGAGAAGTTCGGAAATTTCAACAGATGTTGTACCTACCAATACAGGACGACCGATAGCGTGAAGACGTTTGATTTCTTCAATGACGGCATTGTATTTTTCGCGTTTCGTCTTGTAGATACGGTCGTTCATATCAATACGACGGATAGGACGGTTCGTAGGAATTGTCACAACGTCAAGTTTGTAAATATCCCAAAATTCACCTGCTTCAGTTTCTGCAGTACCTGTCATACCGGCAAGTTTGTGGTACATTCTGAAGTAGTTTTGAAGTGTGATAGTAGCGAAGGTCTGTGTTGCTGCTTCAACTTTTACTCCTTCTTTAGCTTCAATAGCCTGGTGGAGTCCGTCACTGTAGCGACGTCCTTCCATAATACGTCCTGTTTGCTCGTCAACGATTTTGATTTTGTTGTCATCGATAACGTATTCCACGTCTTTTTCGAAAAGCGTGTATGCTTTAAGAAGCTGAGTCACAGTGTGTACGCGTTCTGCTTTGATAGCGTAGTTCTGCATAGCCTCATCTTTCTTCTGCTGGCGCTCGTTAGTGTCTGCAATGTTTTCGATTTCAGAGAGTTCAGCTGCAATGTCAGGGAGTACGAAGAATTTAGGGTCGGATGAAGAACCGGTAAGTACATCAATACCTTTATCCGTAAGTTCCACGCTACGGTTCTTTTCATCTATGACGAAGAATAGTGGGTCAGTGATGAAAGGCATTTCGCGTGAGTTGTCTTGCAAGTAGTATGCTTCAGTTTGGAGTAAGAGGTTTTTCATACCTTCCTGGCTGAGGAATTTAATCAATGCGCTGTTCTTGGGAAGACCTTTGAATGCACGGAAGAGCAGGATTGCGCCTTCTTTTTGCTGTTCTTTATCTCCGGATGCAATTTTAGTTTTTGCTTCAGAGAGAAGTTGTGTGACGAGCTTTCTTTGTGCTTCCACCACGCGTTTTACGTTTTCCTTGTAGAGATCAAACATTTGGTCGTCGCCCTTGGCAACAGGACCTGAAATGATAAGTGGCGTACGGGCATCGTCAATAAGTACGGAGTCAACCTCATCGACGATAGCGTAATAGTGTTTTCTTTGTACCATTTCGCCCGGTTTCATTGCCATATTGTCGCGAAGGTAGTCAAAACCGAATTCGTTGTTAGTACCGAATGTAATATCACATTCGTAGGCTTGTCTTCTTTCCGGAGTGTTTGGCTCGTGCTTGTCTATGCAGTCAACGGTAGAGCCGTGGAACATATACAGTGGTCCCATCCATTCGGAGTCACGACGAGCGAGGTAATCGTTGACAGTGACTACGTGTACGCCGCGTCCGGAGAGCGAACGGAGGAATACAGGCAATGTTGCAACGAGGGTTTTACCTTCACCGGTTGCCATTTCGGCGATTTTACCTTGGTGGAGTACGATACCACCGATAAGTTGCACATTGTAGTGAACCATATCCCAGGTGATTTCATTACCGCCTGCCACCCAGTGATTTTTCCAAATTGCTTTGTCGCCTTCAATGGTAACGAAATCTTTACCTTGTCCGGCAAGTTCGCGGTCAAGATCAGATGCTGTAACTTCGATAGTCTCGTTGTTTGCAAATCGTCTTGCTGTCTCACGGATAACTGCGAAAACAATAGGAAGTGCTTCATCGAGTTTTTTATCTATTGTCTCGATAGTAGTATTTTCAAGTTTATCAATTTCGTCCCAAAGCGGTTGACGTTTTTCAATAGCAGTTGCTTCAATTTGCTCTTTGAGCTGAGCTATTTTGTTTTCATTTTCTGCTACAGATTCCTTGATGTTGAGTCGGATTTTGTTAATCTTATCACGAAGTTCATCGTTACTGAGGTCTTTCAATGCAGGCTCTTCAGCAAGAATATTGTCTAATATAGGCTGGATTTCTTTAAGGTCTTTTTCTGATTTGTTACCGAAAAGTTTGCCTAAGAAACTAAGAAATGACATATTATTTATGTATGTTTTATTTGTTTCAAAAAAAATGTTGGTGTTTATTTATAATTCAGTCTTAGCGGAGGTTGAGTAGCCGCATTGGGTGAACGTATTCGTAGTATTGATGTGATTGTGGGCGCAATGGCACGCGGGTCCACTGAGCCGGTTATGATTTGACTGTTAATATTTGGAGCAAGTATAAATAGAGGTGCTATTGGAGCAACTTGACGTTGTATTTTAGGGTACTCGTCTTTATTCGGTGACACAGTACCATCGTCAACGATATCCCAGCCGGGGAATGTTGCGATATAGATGTCTGCCGCATAGTCCTGATTAATATTTCTACGTGGAGGAGTTGCAGTCTCGCCCGTTTTTTCCTCTATAATTTCATCAATGGAATGTGCTTCCGCAACGCCAGCCATTCTGTTGAGGAATTTGGCAGCCTCTGAGCGTATTTCTTCTATTTTGACGTCTTTCTGCTTGATGAGGTTATGGTTAAGGAAAAACATATTGTTGTCATAACCTGTAACCCATTCTCCGTTACCGTAAATGGCAATGAGGTATATGTTCAGCAGTGAGATGGCTTTGCGTGGTGAGAATTCGCCTGACGGTGTATCCCATTCATTGTCTTTACTCCTTCTTCTCGTCACATTTGACGGAAGTCCGGCAATAACAATCATTGTCTTGCCCATGCCCGGACCGTTTACGTCAATGGAGCGGATAAGACTCTGTATTTCTCTGTCAAGCCTTATATAACTGTCCATTTGCTCCATTCGTATATCGTGGTCTTCACTATAGATATACGGAGTAACGGTGTAACTGATGTTGAGCATATCAATGTTTTCACTTTTGCCCAAGTTCAGCGTCTTGATATAACTGCTTGCAATGGTAGTTACTTCAGTGTTAACAAGAGGAGTATTTTTGTAGTGAGCAACTCTATTGGGGTCAGTACGGTAGAACGTGTGACGGAAAGAGTAAAGTTTTTTGTACGTTGGTAAGTCCGGATATTCTTCAGGCGGTAACACGGACTTCCATGCCATAGTGTCCAACCTTAAGTCAAGGGGGGCTTGACGGTTTCTTGACTGGATAGTGAATGGAGCATCTTTGTAGTACGTTGTGGTTGCCCATTTACCCGTAGTGTTATTGAGCCAAAAGGCACTGTTGCCTTTATGTCCTGCCATAACAATAGCTTGTGCGGCATCGGGTGAAATGGAATATACATGGTTTAATCCTTGTGAGGCAATTCTTAACTCATCTCCGATGGTGGAAACTCGTAAGTTCTTTGGTGAAAATGTCTCATTTGTGAAGTTTCCTATTGATGAAGAGTCAAGAAAATACGAGATTTCTCTGCGAGAGTCTCTATCGTAAACGGTAGCCGATGCAACTCCGTTTATTGCAGGTGCTGCACCGGTGTGAATTACTGCAGTAGCAGCGGCAGGGTCAAGAACCGAACCGTAGTTTACGTCTGTGATAGTAACACCGTCACGCATTATTCTCAATAGTCCGTCTTCGCTGAACTTGTCTCTGAGTAGATTTATGTAGTCAAGCGACAATCCGTCCACGACAATATTCACAACGAGCGAGGGACGACCTGCAGGCTGTGCTGAAAGCGTCATAGTCGCTACGGTAGCGATAATGATGCTTACTATGTTTCGTGTCAGATATTGTTTACTTTTTGCCATCGGGCTATTGATATGTATGTAATGTTACGTAATAAAATGGTAATGATGATTGGCAGAAATGCAATATTTGCTTCTTGAATACCAAAGGATATTACCATTATATACGCAATTAAGGTTACAAAGTTAATGATTATGCTTGAAATAGCCAACTTCTTTGCTCTTTTTATCCATATTCCGGCAAGAATTAATATGCTTAGCGGATTAAGCCATAGATAATTGAAGTTCGGCGACGTGGCTTCATGGCTGGATACGAAGATGAGGAATGTGAGAAGCAATGAACATAGTATCACCGGTACGTATATTGCCGTATCAAACATGCGGTTTATTCTTTTTTTCTTATAATCTCTTATGCTCATCATGATGCTGATAAGCATTACTATGAGAGATACGAATAGCGGAGTTAGGAAAAATGGAGTAGGGGCTTCTATTATGCTCCTGTTTATGTCGCC
>JALEMF010000029.1 GCA_022768005.1 Bacteroidales bacterium
AGATGCAAACTTCGGTGTAATCGCTGACTCACAAAAACTCATCGTAGTAGGCGTAGAAGCAGCAGACGTAGAACTCTACAATGCAGCAGGTATGCTTGTAGCGAAAGCAGAAGGACAGACAGTATCAGTAGCAGGTCTTAAAGGTCTTTACATCGTGAAGGTTAAAGACGTAGAAGGCAAGCTCCACGCTGTAAAAGTTGCTATCAAGTAAGTAATACATTTGATAAAATAAATCCTTAGAAAAGAGGTGTGCCAAATCGGTGCACCTCTTTTTTTGTCGGACAGATCGGACGAGTGGAAATTGTATTATGTAGATTTTGAAAATAATTATTTGAAAAGTCTTGGTAAATTGAAAAGTAAAATTTAACTTTGTGATACTTTAAAATCTTATTTCTAAATTAAATATCATTATGGATATTAATAGTATCATGAGCGCCCTGGAAGCAAAGCATCCGGGAGAAAAAGAGTATCTTCAAGCAGTACGCGAAGTGCTAATGTCGGTTGCTGATGTCTATAATCAGCACCCTGAGTTTGAAAAGAATAAAATCGTAGAACGAATGGTAGAGCCGGATCGTATCCTTACTTTCCGTGTAACATGGATTGATGATAAGGGTGAAATCCAAAATAATCTCGGCTACCGTGTTCAGTTCAATAACGCTATTGGCCCGTACAAAGGTGGTATACGTTTCCATGCATCAGTGAACCTTTCAATTCTTAAATTCCTCGGTTTTGAACAGACATTTAAGAATGCATTGACTACACTTCCTATGGGTGGCGGTAAAGGCGGTAGTGACTTTTCTCCAAGAGGTAAGAGTGACCGTGAAATTATGCGTTTCTGCCAAGCATTTATTCTATGCTTGTGGAAACATCTTGGTCCGGACCGTGATGTACCTGCAGGTGATATCGGTGTTGGTGGTCGTGAAGTAGGCTACATGTACGGAATGTACAAAAAACTTATGAATGAATGTACAGGTACGTTTACCGGTAAAGGTCTTGACTTTGGCGGTTCTCGTATTCGTCCTGAGGCAACAGGCTATGGTGCATTGTACTTTGTACAGAATGTTCTTGCACGCAAGAATGAGGAACTTAAAGGCAAGACAGTTGCTATTTCCGGTTTCGGTAACGTTGCATGGGGTGCAGCAAAGAAGGCAACAGAACTTGGTGCAAAGGTAGTGACTATTTCAGGTCCTGACGGTTATGTTTACGATCCTGATGGTGTAAGCGGAGAAAAGATTGACTATATGCTTGAACTTCGTGCATCAGGTAATGACGTTGTAGCTCCTTATGCAGAAAAATTCCCGGGTGCAACATTCTATGCAGGTCGTAAACCATGGGAACAAAAGGTGGATATTGCATTGCCATGTGCAACACAGAATGAGCTTAACGGTGAAGATGCTGCACAGCTTGTAGCAAACGGTGTTAAACTTGTTGCAGAGGTTTCAAATATGGGCTGTACTCCGGAAGCTATTGATACATTCATCAATGCACGTATTACTTACGCTCCGGGTAAGGCTGTTAATGCAGGTGGTGTAGCAACTTCAGGTCTTGAAATGACTCAAAATGCAGAACACTTGCAGTGGACTGCAGAAGAAGTAGATGCTAAGTTGCACCAAATTATGAAAGATATTCATACTCAATGTGTTAAGTACGGTGTTGAACCTGATGGTTACCTTAACTATATGAAGGGTGCAAATATTGCAGGCTTTATGAAGGTTGCAAATGCTATGATGGAACAAGGAGTTATTTGATAATTCTTAATTCATAATGCTTAGTGCATATTTTTATATGCAGGGGAAGTGTCAATTAATTTTGGGACTTCCCTTTCTGCTTTTAAGGGGCTGAAAAGGCAAAAAGGGCTTTAAGGTGATTTTTAATTCAGTTCCGTCATACGGTAACCGAGTGATTTGAGTTCCATAGCCATGCCCATGATGTATAGTTGATTGAGGCATGCGACGTATTCGGCAAATGCTTCCGGCGTACCGTATTCTACACCTGAGTGCATGAGCATACTATGGCAGCGAGCAGCACATTCACCGGCAATTTCTGTGATTTTATCTGCTTTGCCAGTATCGTATTTCAGTACGTCTTGCAAGATATATTCGTCCATATAGTCGTATCCGCGTTTGTCACGAAGATATATGTAGAGGTTCTCTATTGCCGAATATTTAGTCCAATCTTCGTCCCAAAATTTTGCTACTGCCATTCCGAGGAACATTACCCAGCCGAGTGATACTATGGGGTATTCGTTAAATTCGCGTACACCGTCTTTGACGTATTCTTGGAGGAGTTCGTTCCACTTGTTTTCTACGTCAGGGCAGTCCGGGAAGTGCTTGTCAATGACATCAAGTGAGGTGAGATATTGATTTAAGTCTTCAGATACTTGTATTTCAAATTTGTTGTTCATAAGGAGTTGTCAGTTAAGTGGATTAATCATCGGAATAGTGGCGTAGTACTCTTCGATAAGAGTTAAAAATCTTTGACTTTGAAACGAAGCCTATGTATTTGCCGTTATCAACTACCGGTAAGTTCCAAGCACCCGTGTCATCAAACGTTTTCATCACCTTTTCCATAGATTCGTTTATTTCGATTTTAGCGGGCGGGGCGGACATAAATCGCCTTACGTGCATACGTTTGTAGAGGTCAGGTCGGAACATGATGTTTCTTATTTCATCAAGCAATACTATTCCCAGAAGTGTTCCTTCCGAGTCCACAACGGGGAAGAGGTTTCGGTTACTTCTTGAGATAGCGTCAACCATTTGTTTCAGGTTCATCTCCGGCCTTACTTTTATGAAATCCTGTTCTATAACGCTATCCATTTTGAGGAGTGTGAGGACTGCACGGTCTTTGTGGTGGGTGAGTAGTTCACCGCGACGAGCGAGACGCATAGTGTAGATGCTGTACGGCTCAAATAGCTTTATTGTGCCGTATGATATAGTTGATACTATCAGTAATGGTAAGAACAGGTCATAACCGCCTGTCATTTCTGCAGTTAAGAATATAGCCATCAATGGTGCGTGCATAACTCCGCTCATAACTCCCGCCATACCCATTAGTGCAAAGTTTTTAGTGGAAAGTCCTATGCCCGGTGCTATAAACGTGTTTAGCAGGAATGCGAAGAAGAAGCCTGTCATACAGCCAACGTAAAGAGATGGTGCGAAAGTACCGCCTACACCTCCTCCACCGTTTGTGGCGGAAGTGGCGAAAGCTTTGAAGAGAACTATGCAGCCGATGAATAGGAGAATAAACCAGTTGTTGTTTCCATCGGAGTAAAACATAGAACTGTCCACGATTGATGACGGTGCGCCTCCG
This sequence comes from Bacteroidales bacterium, assembly GCA_022768005.1. Lineage (GTDB taxonomy): Bacteria > Bacteroidota > Bacteroidia > Bacteroidales > Muribaculaceae > CAJUPY01. Next base: position 3,310 of record JALEMF010000029.1, read on the forward strand.
AGGAGTTCGTTTATAGATGAATATCCTTCGCCGTAGAGTGGCGGAAAGAGGAATATAAGTACGGCAAGGAGTACGCCTCCTATGAGTCCGCGTTGCCACTGTGACTTTAATTTCTTCTTGAAGAAGTTTTCCATCATATTCATCACACGCGTGAAGTAAAGTGATACGAGTCCGCAAGAGATACCAAGAAGAATTACGAACGGGATACGCTGTGTGACAAATTTCTCACTTTGTACGAAGAAAAACTCAAGGTCGTAGCCTGTGAATATGTATGCGAGTGTTGCGGCTGTTATGGAAGATATAAGCAACGGCATTACTGATACTGTAGTGAGGTCAAGCATCAGGACCTCAATGGTGAAAAGCACTCCTGCAATCGGTGCTTTGAAGATACCGGCAATACCTGCGGCAGCTCCGCATCCTACGAGTATCATAAGGATTCGCGGTGACATCTTAAACAGTTGCCCAAGGTTACTTCCGATAGATGCGCCTGTGGCTACGATAGGACCTTCGGCTCCGACAGAACCGCCGAAACCGATAGTCATAGCACTGGCTATTACGGACGAGTACATATTGTGAGGCTTCAGTCGGCTCTTATTCTGTGAAATGGCATAAAGCACTCGTGTGACGCCGTGCGATATGTTGTCTTTCACGAAGAACTTTACATATAATGTAGTGAGTATAATTCCGATAAACGGATAGACGAGGTACATATAATTAGCACCTGTGACGGAAATGTTTTCCGTGATGCTTGAGGAGATGATATGAATAAGAAATTTCAATAGTAATGCAGCAATACCGCCTAATAGTCCGGTGAGAAAAGCAAGTACTATTACGAAAGACTTTTCTTTGATGTGCTTTTCACGCCACAGGAGAAATCTTATCCACAAGTCTGCTTTACCCTCCGTGTTTTCAGCGGAATCTTTTGCAGTAACAGTTTCTTCCTGTATCATTTCCTTAATATTTTTATTTGACCGCCTTCACCTACTTTAATTACGCAAGAAGGACGTGCTATTGTTGTGTCGTCACGTCTTGTAGTGGCGATATAGTCAACGGAATTTTTTATTTCATCGCAAATTTCCGGGAAAATGCGAGCAGACGGCTGTCCGCTGATGTTTGCGGACGTGGAAACGAGCGGCTTGCGGAGCGCTTTGCAAAGTTTGTTTGAAAACTCTTCATTAGTGATTCGAATACCTATGCTGCCGTCTTCCGCTACGAGCTCTTTTGCTACGTTTCTTGCACCGTCAAAGACGATTGTAGTAGGGCGGTCGGCAACTTCTATAAGCTGAAGTGCTATTTCAGGAATATCATCAACGTATCTGTCAATGTTTTCCGCTTTGTCCAGCAACACTATCATTGCCTTGCTATCAGCACGTTTTTTTATTTCAAAAATTCTTTTTACGGCGTCGCTGCGAGTGGCATCACAACCGATACCCCATACAGTGTCTGTAGGGTATAAAATTACTCCACCACGCTTAAGAACCTCAACTGCACGAGCAACGTCGCTGTCTATACTATTATTTTCAGTATTCATTTGTCTAACGCATATTTCTTGCAACAAATTTAGGCAAATTTTTTATGTATAACAAATTCTTTAACGTTGAATGTGAGAAATGCGGTTGACCGATATTAAAAAATTAAAGGCTGAAATCACGGCTCTTTCATTTAAAGTCGAAGATATTGATATGTAAAGACTACATCATCAGGGAGCCTCGGCGAGGCTTTTAGCGTGCGGACTTCATCCGGAACTTTCACAGACCGCACCTCCCCGAGGTGCGAAGCGAGAGTGGAACTTGCCTATCACCGCATGGCGCACTTCGTGCTTATACGGTGTTACTTACAGCCGAGCCTCGCTGAGGCTCTTTGATGGCAGAACTTCATCAGTAATATTCACAGACCGCACCGAGGTGAGAATTTACCAATATTTACTATCTCAGAGTGGCGCACAAAGTGCATACCCTGAGTTACTTACAGCTGAAAGTCTCTGATTTTTCTTGGTGATATTGTTATTTTCTCACTCTACGGAACATTCTTATACGAAAGAGCCGTATGATATATACAATAATTGAGTTAAAAATAAGATGTTATTGCTATTATTTGGGAGGCAATGAGAAAAAATGATTATTTTTGCAAATAAATTATTTAGAAGAAACTGATATGAAGTTTTTGAGATATATATTTTCACTGTTGTTCGTATTATGTAGTGCAGTGATGTCGGCACAAATAAATACGGACCAGGTGTTGCGTGTAGGGCAGAATGCGTTGTATTTTGAGGATTATATGCTGTCAATACAGTATTTTAATCAAGTGATACAGGCAAAGCCTTATCTTGCTCAGCCTTATTTTTATCGAGCTGTGGCAAAGTTAAATCTTGAGGACTATGCCGGTGCTCAGGAAGACGCCACTCTTGCTATTGACAGAAATCCTTTTATTACTGATGCGTACGAAGTGCGTGGTGTGGCTCGTCAGAATATGGGCTTGACAAAGGATGCTATTGAGGATTACGATAAGGCTTTGGCTCAGTTGCCGGATAATAAGGGTATTCTTTTCAATAAGGCACTTGCCGAAGAGGATATTAAGGAATACGATGCGGCTCAGGAATGTTACAGCCGGTTGCTGAAGGCACACCCGAGATTTGACAACGGGTATATCGGTCGTGCAAGGCTCTATCTGGCTCAGGGAGATACAGTGTCTGCCTTGACGGACCTTAATAAGGCTATAGAACTGAATAAGAATGCGATAAATGCTTACGTGATACGTGCGGATATTTCCATTAAGCGAGAAAAAGATTATCAGCGAGCACTTGAAGATATGGACGAGGCTATAAAACTTCAGCCTCACTATGCCGGTTTCTTTATCAACCGTGCATTCTTGAGGTATAATCTTGATGACTACTTCGGTGCGATGGCTGACTATGACTATGCTTTGAGTCTTGACCCTATGAATTCCGTAGCATACTTTAATCGCGGTCTTCTTCTTGCCGAAGTCCATGATAATGACCGTGCTATTAAGGATTTTACAAAGGTCCTGCAACTTAATTCCGATGACTACCGTGCACTGTTTAATCGTGCTATGCTGTATCAACAGACTAAGAATTATAAACTTGCGCTTGCAGATATAACTAAGGTGATAAATAAGTTTCCGGACTTTGACGGTGCATTATTTACGCGTTTTCAGATATATGAAAAACTTGGTGACCGAAAGAATGCCGAGAAGGACTATGACCGTGCCGTGGCTCTGTCCAAAAACTTTGATAAGACAGTTAAGAGGGCTCGTGAAAAGGCGGCTCAAGATAGTATAGAGTCAGCAGACAAGGTTTCTGATGAGAGTATGCCAGATGAACTTGTCACGAGACGTTTCAGTACACTTCTTACTATTGAAAATGAGCATAATGTAGATGAAGTGTATAACAATAAGAGTATTCGCGGTAAGGTTCAAGACCATGATATGAGTATTAAGTTGTGTCCGATATTTATGTTATCGTATTATGCTACCACGAATCAGCTGAAGGAGACCCCGTACTATATTCGTGAGGTAGATGACGTGAACAGTACGCGTCTTTTGCGCCGTATGCTTCAGGTGACAGACGTAGATGCTCCAATTACTGACGGTGATATTATTCAGCAGCATTTTAATTCCATTGAATATTACAATTCGTATATATCCACACACACTCCGCGTGCTATCGACTATTTTGCTCGTGCTATGGACTTCATGACTATCCGTAACTATAAGAATGCGATAGAGGACTTTACTCGTGCTGTAGATTTGACACCGGACTTTGTCCCGGCTTACTTTATGCGAGCTGTAGCAAAATACCGTCTTGCTGCTATTGAACGCGAGCAGGAGCCTGCAGAGGCTATCAGTAAAGACGAGTTTACTCCGGCTAATGCCAAACTTCAAGCAGACTTGAGAGAGATAATCAGCGACTACGATACTGTGATAAAATTATCTCCGCAGATGGCATTTGCGTATTACAATAAGGGTGTGGTGCTGGCAGAGGCAGGTGACTTTACTTCAGCATTGTCACTTTTCTCTACGGCTGTATCGCTTAAGCCGGACTTCGGTGAAGCGTACTATAACAGAGGCTATATCTATATGCAGCTCGGTCAAAGGCAGAAGGGTAGCGATGACTTGTCAAAGGCAGGTGAACTTGGTGTCATTCCGTCTTACAACTTGATGAAAAGGATGAATGTGAGGAATTGATATCGCACTTTAACGAATATTAATACTTTTGTACGCAATTTTTGGCTAACTTAGTGGCATAAAACGTAAAACACCTTAAAATATTAAAACAGACATATTTATGTTTACTAACGAAGACCTTAAATTGCTTGCTTCCAAGGGTATAACTCAGGAGCAAGTAGAAAGTCAACTAAATCGTTTCATAACCGGATTCCCTTATCTACGTCTTGCAGGAAGTGCCAAAGCCGGAGAATCAATATTTATACTTGACACTGAAGAAGAGGAGCAAGCGATAGCGCGCTGGCACAAGTATCTTTCAAACAATGGTGAAGTGACAAAGTTCGTGCCGGCATCAGGTGCTGCATCTCGTATGTTCAAAGCCCTGTTTGCTTTTATTGATGGTGATACCGATACTCCCAAGCCGGGCAGTGATATTGAAAAGTTGCTTAAAAATATACACGAAATAGCATTTTTCCCTGAGTTGAATGTTACAGTTAACCGGCTATACGGAACTGATGTGGACACTCTTATATCTCAAGGCAAGTGTCGCCAAGTGATTGCTGCGATAGTGCTGCCCGAGGGAATGAATTACGGCAATCTTCCAAAGGGATTGCTGACGTTCCACGCTTACGGTGATACGACACGTACCGCTATAGAGGAGCAACTTGTGGAAGGTGCTCAGTACGCTTCTTCAGCAGACAGAACTGTGAGACTTCACTTCACTGTTTCCGCTAATCACAGAGATTTATTTCAGAAAAAACTTTCGGCTGTAGTTCCGGCTCTTGAGGAACGACTTGGAGTGAAGTATGATATCTCAATGTCCGAGCAAAAGCCTTCTACGGATACTATCGCCGCTAATGTCGACGGTACACCGTTCCGTGATAATGGAAGCCTCGTATTCCGTCCGGGTGGTCACGGAGCTCTTATTCAGAACCTTAATGATATTTCTACGGCAGTAGTGTTCATTAAGAATATTGATAACGTTGTTCCTGACTCATATCGTGGTGCTACAATCCGCTATAAGAAAGTTCTTGCAGGTAAACTTATTGAGATACAGGACCGTGTGTCTCTATATCTTGATATGCTCAACACGGGTAAATACGATATTGAGGATCTCAGACGTATGATTACATTCCTGCATAAGGAGCTTTGTATCCGTGATGAGAAGATGAAACATCTTGATGACTCCGAACTTGCACTTTATATCAAGAATAAGCTTAACCGTCCAATAAGAGTGTGCGGTATGGTGCGTAATGAAGGAGAACCCGGTGGCGGTCCGTTTATTGCATATAATCAAGATGGCTCTACGTCACCTCAAATCCTTGAATCCACTCAGATTGACCCGGAAAATGAGGAATATAAGAAGATGGTGGCAGAGTCTTCTCACTTTAATCCGGTTGATCTTGTATGCTACATTAAAGACGTCAAAGGTGATAAATTCAACTTGCTTGACTACGTTGACCATAACACAGGCTTTATTTCTTCCAAGTCTCTGCATGGTAAGGACTTGAAAGCACTTGAGTTACCCGGACTTTGGAATGGTGCGATGAGCGATTGGAATACCGTATTCGTAGAAGTCCCCGCCGAAACATTTAATCCTGTCAAGACGGTTAACGACCTTCTTCGTCCCGCTCACAAATAATAGATATTCAAGAATATCCAAGGGGGGATTGTATCACTTTTCGGTACAATTCTCCTTTTTTCTTTTTATGGACGGGCTGAAATTGTAACAGGACTAAGCGTGACGCTGAAAAATAATTGTTATTTATAATAGTTTACCATTGTATTTCGTTGATATATTAAAATAGAATTAGTATTTTTGTAAGACTTTTTTATTAATTAAATAATATATTAGTATGGAATACAAAATTGGAGAAAAGTACACCTTTGATGTAAAAGAAATTGCAAATGCCAATGGTAATCAGTATTACATAATAAATGCCGGCGGCAGCGACTGTTACGTTAAAATGTACGAGTTTCAAAAAGGCGGTGAACGTCCGCGGAAAATAACATGTATTTTTAAGGCATTCAACAGTTATACGAAAAATCCTATCTTTAAGCAAGATGTAGCACCGATATTGGCGCAACTTTACGAAGTGGGTAAAGTGTATGAATTTAAGGTAAAAAAACTTATTAATAATGCTTATTGGATAGTAGAGGACGGTAATGGCTTTAATCTTTATTTGAAAAATTTCGGTAACAGGGACCTATATGAAAATCAAGTAGTAAAATGTAGAGTAAAGAGTATTCAACTTGTCCGTGTCGAGCTTGAATTGGTTACTACAGTTCAGATAGATTATTTTGATTACAACCGACTCCTGTCACTCTCAAATAATCGAAACTTGAGGGCTCTCATTTCTTCTTTTCCGGAAAAGTACAAAATTACTTTCAAGGATGTAGAGGAACAGTATATGTCCAGAAATGCACTGTGGGTGATAAATGCTATCGAGACTATAGACATTCACCTTGCAGAGTGGCTTACGGCTGAGGATATAAACAATCGGTATGAATTGCTGAATGCGTTCCAAGACTTGTGTATTCAGCTGCTTGAAAAGTCCGGCTACTTCAGGAAATTCAGTGATTCCGAGCGTATGGAGTACCAGTTAAAATTGTCAAACATCATCACTCACACTGATGACTTCATCAAGGCTTGCAAATTCATTCACAACAAGCAGAGTGAACGGTTTATTGCCGAGACGCTTGACAAACTGAATAATTCCGGCTATATATATAATCCGGAAGAAAATATGCGTGTGGTAATGTGTATTTTTACATTGGATAAAGATGCAGTGCAAGAGCATATCACCCGTATTTTCGATATTGTCATCAAGGAGCATGCGAATAAGAGCTTTATGACACTGTTCAGTAATGCTTTCGTTCAGATGCTTGAAAGCTATATAGTCAATGAGAGTGCCGCTGTCAACAGAATGTTTAACACGGAAGACGTAAAACTGAAAACTCAGATTAATGAAATGATTAAGGCGATAGCAATTCTTCTTTTGCTTAAAGAAAAATCGGACTTTAAGAGTTTTACGCTTTATCATTCCATGCTTTACCGCTACACATCGCTTATTGCTACTAAAGATGCTGATAAACTGCTCGATATGGCGTTCGGAATACTCTTTGCCATTACAGATGTGCAATTCGTGGTGACGTGGGAAGATATATCCAAGGAGAGGGAAGCGAATTTCCTCTGTGGACGTCTGCTCGTGCCGACATTTCCTGAAATTATAGACAATGCAGTGTATGCAGGGAAGAAAGCGATGATAAACGTTAATGGTGATTCAATAAATATTTCGCCTTTATACAAGTCAGCAGTGCTGACTAAAGCATTTTCCGATGATTTGTTGAAATGGCATAATATCAGTATATGGCTTAATGACCGATTGGCTAATCGCGTAGGCGCAAGGTGTAATGATATTGATGATTTCCAACGAATGTGGAATGAGATAGACCATGCGTTGTTTGAGCCGTCGTACAATCAAGCAGCACCTAAGAGTGCTATTAAGAAAAAGAAGACAAAGCCGGCTGTTGATGATGAGGTATTTGTGCGCATTACTGAGGCGATAGATGCTTATACTTTCGAGTGTGAGATAGATGATGAATTGTACGAAGGACATGGCGTGATAAATCTTAAAGATATTGTAGGATATAATTTGTACAATATTTCTCCCGAGTATTTCCGAGGTGCTAACGGTAATCCGTTGTTGTTCAGCGTGAAAGTGAAGTCTATTGATAACGAAGGTAATATAATATTCTCTATGAGGGAGTTCATCGCGGATTTTCTCAAAGATGAATTATCCGTAGGTACGGAAACCTCGGCAAAAGTAACGAGTGAAAACGGCTATTATTATGTTTGTATCACTACCGAGGGTTATACTATATCGATTAGTAAATTCGAGTGTAAAACAACGCTTCGCCAAGGTGACATTATTGATGTGATGATAGAGAAGATAGATGATCCGTTCATCAATGCTTCATTTATTTCATTCAGTGAAGCTCACTTTGATATCCGAGATGCGTTTAAGGCTCTGCTTGACTGGTATGGTATGGAAGTTGATTCCGCTAAGGAGGTTTCTGATGAAGAAAATGATAATGTGGAGCAGGAGGATAACGTGATTCCTTACGAGTACGCTATAGAACTTATTCACCTTGTGGATACTCACGCTATGGTGGAAAAAGACTATATCAAGATGTACAATTATCTTGCGCTCGCAAAGGTTATGTGCCATATCATTGACAAGTACGACGATGAGGAGTATTTCGAGAAACGTATGGAACTCGTTAAGCAAATCAAGTACTTCGAAATCAATAAGAAAATTAATGAAGATGACCTTAACAGGCTTTTACAGTCAGATAAACGCTTTATTGACTCTTGTCCTGACATTAAGAGTAAACTTACTCAACTTGAACTTATAAATTCTCTTGGTAAGAACTATAAAAACGGTCTTATCTGGAATAAACTGAAGGAATCCGGTGAAACGAAGATTGCCAAGCTTGCCAAACTCGTATTGTCGTACAATCTGCTTGACGGACTGAATGCTTACGACTTGCGAAAGTCTATCATAAGGCAGATTTTTCAGATAATGGACTTGACTATTCAGTTGCCTAAGACGACTATTGTGGCTACTGAAGATGAGTTTACGGAACTGAAATCATCAATGGTTTATCCTGCAGATAATCACATGCAACCTGATCCGGACAGGCAGATTGGTCAACTTGTAGAGGTTGTCTGCTCGTTTATGAACTCAAAAGGCGGTACTCTCTACGTTGGAGTTAACAATATCGGTACTCCTGTGGGCTTGCAGAATGACTTTATCTATATGAATAAGAATATTCCTCAGTACGATGAGTACGATATGCGAGATAAACTTGACTTGCTGTTCAGAAACAAGTGTAAGGAATACCTTGGTGTGGCGGCGAACAGCCTTATTACTTCATCATGGGTTACTATTGATGATAAGAGTATATACAAGGTGGAGATAGAACCGAGTAAAGTCATTGTGTCATACAAAAACAGTATTTATGTTCGTCAGGGTACTTCAAGTTGGCCTCTGAGCGGTGAGGACCTTGTGAATTTCAGGTTGCAAAGAAGAAATTAATAAAAATTGAAGGCAAAGATAGTGAAAAGGGCTTTAAGAGGGCTAAACTCCTTTAAGCCCTTTTATTTATTCTTCTCAAATAAAAAGCAGAGGTATTAAAGTCTATCTGAAAAAATAGTCGTAACTTTGCAGTGAAGAAAGCGTATGCCGAGAGAGGTTGCGATTTTTGACACGTTTGAAATAAGTAAAAAGAAAAGAATAAATATTTTTAGTGATGAACCAAAAGTTTGAAATGGTTGCAAAGACCTTCCAAGGTCTTGAAGAAGTGCTTGCTGAAGAACTTCGCGCACTTGGTGCTGACAATGTAGAAGTCGGAAGGCGAATGGTATCTTTTGAAGGAGACCTTGAAATGTTGTACAAGGCAAATATGTGTTGCCGTACAGCATTGCGTATTTTAAAACCTATTTATAAGTTTATTGCTTCTGACACCGATAGCCTTTATGAAATGATAAAGGAATACGATTGGGAGCAGGTGTTGACTCTGGACAAGACTTTTGCTATTGATTCCATAGTCAATTCAGAAGAATTCACTCATTCAAGGTTTGTCACATACCGTGTCAAAGATGCAATCGTTGACTGGTTCAAAGACAAGTACAATAAGCGTCCCGGTGTACGTCTTCAAGATGCTGACGTGATAATTAATGTGCATATTTCAGGGGATAGGGTTACATTATCTCTTGACTCGTCAGGTGAATCTCTCCATAAGCGCGGCTATAGGGTAGCACAGACTGAAGCGCCTATTAATGAAGTCCTTGCTGCAGGCATTATCCTCAAAAGCGGCTGGAGAGGCGAGACTCCGTTCGTTGACCCTATGTGTGGTAGCGGTACTTTCCTGATTGAGGCTGCACTTATTGCCGCTAATATTAATCCGGGTGTATATCGCAGTCATTTCGCATTTGAAAGTTGGCCTGACTATGACCAAGACCTTTACGAAAAGATTTACAATGACGACTCTGCAGAGAGAGTGCCGGAAAATATGATTTACGGAGCTGATATGTCTGCTAAGGCTATTGAGATTGCTCGTAAAAATATCAAGAGTGCCGGCGTAGCCAAGTATATCGACTTGCAAGTCAAGGCTCTTTCTCAGTGGAATACCGCACCTGCCGGAGGCACACTTATCACTAACCCTCCTTACGGCGAGCGTATCGGCTCTGATGATATGGACGGATTGTACAGTCTTATCGGTACAAAACTTAAAAATGTGTTTAAGGGCTATAAGGCATGGATTATCAGTTATAAGAAAGAGTATTTTGATGCTATCGGTCTTGCTCCGTCAAGTAAAACTCCTATCCTTAACGGTGCGCTTGAATGTGAACTCCGCGAATACGTCATTTTTGACGGTGATATGAAGTCTTTCAAGGCTGCCGGAGGCAAACTTCATGATGAAGAGTCCGAAGAAGAAGTGAAAGATGAAAAATCTTCTCGTCGTCTTACTGATAAAGAGTGGAAAATAAAGGCTCGCAAAGGCGGTTTCGGTGG
>JALEMF010000039.1 GCA_022768005.1 Bacteroidales bacterium
TTCCTGCATCATTCCTTTTAGGCTTTATATCGTCCTTAACTATAATAATTCTCTTGAAGTAGTCTTCAATTTTTAATAGTGAAGCAGACTCTTGCTTTTCCTTTTCAGGATTAGGAATTTGCAACGCAGACCGGATATAATACCTTTTACTGTCCTGATTGACCACAAAGTCCACTTCAAGTTGTTTACGAATTAGTTTACCTGTCTTATCCGCAACACGGGTCTCAATATAACCCACCACCAAATTATGATTATTGATATTATTGGATACCGGTACCGACCACAATTTCATCTATCATTACAGTAGTGTCTGCGAAAATGCCTATTATTACTCTCGGCGTGTTTTCCGGGATATCCAGCACTATGCCGTCTATCCACGTATCATGAAGGTTATTAGGGAATGACTCTACGTTATGAACCGAGCAAAGTGTCTTTGCTCCATCAGCATTTACAGCGGAAAGGGAAACTTTATACGGAACTGAAATATTTTTCTTGCCACAGTTGAGAAAACGAAGGTACAATTTACGGCTCTTGTCTGTTCTAACAATAAATTCCTTATACCCTGCCGGAATTTTTTGCCACGCCTTATTATTAGGATTTTCATCACCGAAAACATTATCAAACAGCGGATTAGCGGCATCGTATACGTTATTTTTCAGCAATCCGGACAACGACTTTTCAAGTAGCAAATATTTTTCATCTCCTTTTTTCCACTTGCCGTACTCGTCTGCGACAACCTTTGACAACACCGGCTGTCCGAGAACAAAGTTATCTGTGCCATCGTCAATAATGCCGCACGTCATAAATGAAATTATCTTCTTCACGCCTCCATCGGTAGCCGCTTGGAGTTGACCTGCAATTCTGTACATTGAAGCAGGAATAAGAGCGGAAGAACGACTGTTTGTTCCTTTTTCCCACGTAAACAATTCACAGTTTGCCCAAAGTTCAATACCTGAATTTTCATGGATTTTACTTATCTTTTTCCAATTTTCTCTCAGCCTCGGCAAGGGATATTCTTCACGCACACAGCCCGCTTCATCTTGGTATGCAATAATATCCACTTTCAGTTTTCCAATCTGCTCGGCAAACTTCGGGTTATCAAAATCCGAGCAGAAAAAGCCGTAAGGTGAAATCATAGTTTTCTTTCCGGGCGTTAGTACCCTAACCTTTTCCACAAGACGATTTATAGCCGTCACTGATGATTCCGGCAACACCGGACCAAGACAATCCTCCACAGGGAGGTACCAACCATAAAAAGCCTTACTGTTGCCATAAATATCCGCAAGTTCTTCCATAATAGCCAACTGGCGATTAAGAATCTCAGGTCGCTTTAAGTTATCATCTTGATTTTCCGCCCAGCCTATGCTCAGGAACACTTTCATTCCGTGCTTTTCAGCCTCGTCAATAATAGCGGACACGGGACTTTCATTATCATCACGGTATGCGTGAGGCATAATGCGTGAAGGATAATCCGCAAGTCCTTCGTTCGCCACCGCCATAAAAACGATATATTCAATACCGAACCGGCGCATTTGCTCCACCTTTGCTCTCCAAAACTCCGGCGAAGTATTGTCAAGATGTTCCGGGTTCGAATACTTGTTTCTTACATCTTGATAAAAAAGGTTTATCCAGCTACCCGTTATCGGGAGCGGACGCTGTGCCGGACATTGTAATGCAGCAAAAAGGGATAAAAGCAATAAAAGTCGTTTCATGGCTGAGTATAAAATAAGGGTGTACCTTCCTCATAACGTGAGCGATAAAGTACACCCTGAATAATAGTTTTTTATTTTAGTGAAATTTCATCTATGAACAGGAATGCAGGAGACGCTGCAAATGCGTGCCATGCGGGAAGAGACTTGGTAGGAGAAATTACAACGTTGATGTATCGGTACTTGTTGCCGTCAAGTGCCACACTGTGAGTAACAGTGCCGAACTCTTTTTCGCGGCTTATTTCACCGAAGTCCTCACTTGTAATGGTGACGTAATCTTTACCGTTCACGGAGCCGCGAACAGTGACTGCCGAGGCATCGACAACGCCATCGCACTGGAAGATACATACATTAAAGTCAAGTGTATTAACAGTCTTTTTGCTACCTAAATCAATGGTCAAATCGCAGTCTGCATTTATAAATCCGAGCCAACGACCGGTACGATAGTTGCCTGTTCCCGTAATGCCGTCAACAAGTGTCGGAGCACCGGCAAAGGTGTAATTTTCAGCCGGGGAATTTTTAAGCGAAACTTTTGTGAACGATGCAGCATTTACGGAAATAGTATCGCAAAGGATTCTGCTCTTCACTCCGCCGCGGAAAGCGACAGCCTTGATTATCGCATCATTCTTAACGTAGAAATTCTTTTTATAATGAGTGGAATTAACGGTAGGTTCAGTACCGTCAAGCGTGTAATAAATATCGCTGCCTTTGAGGGTTGAAAAATCCACTTTAAGTGCTTTCTTGGAAGGAACAGGAGTATAAGTGGCGGAAATATCACCCAAGTGCTTTGCATAATTGTAGCCTAAATAATCATAAACAGAAAATAATGCCGGAATACGATTTTTGAAGTTCTCAAAATTCTTCTTCTCCGGAGCTGTCCACTGCACTTCACACAATGCTGCAAGACGAGGCATCTCCATATATTGCACTTGCGGAAAATCAAGGATATATTCAGTCCACAAGTTTGATTGACAACCGATAACGAGTTTTTTCTGTTCCGGAGTCAATTCCGAAGGTACAGGTTCAAAACTGTAAACCTTTTCCACAGGTATATAGCCGCCGATAGCAAACGGTTCGAATTGAATATCTTTTGACTGATAGAAGTCGAAATACATGTGAGTGTTCGGTGTCTGAACCACTCTGTTGCCGCGACGTGCGCCTTCGATAGCGCCGGCAGTACCTCGCCAAGACATCACAATAGCATCTTGAGGAATATCACTTTCAAGGATTTCGTCCCAGCCGAGCATCGTCCTGCCACGACCGTTTACTACGTTGTAAGCATAGCGGGTAATAAAACCTTGCAGACGGTCTTCCGCCGAGAATTTACCCTTAGCCGTAATACCCTCAGCCTTAATTCTCGCCTGACACTTGGGACATTCTTTCCAGCGAGTCTTAGGACATTCATCACCACCGATATTAATATATTTTGACGGGAATATATCCATAATTTCATTCAGCACATCTTTTATGAAAATAAGAGTGGAATCATTTCCTGCACAAAGCACTTCTTCCGTCACACCCCATTCAGTCCAGACGTCGTAAGGTCCGCCTGTACACCCCAGATGAGGATACGCGTGTAAAGCTGCACGCATGTGTCCCGGTAGGTCTATTTCAGGAATTACATTGATATATCTTTCAGCAGCATATTTGATAATATCCTTAGCCTCTTCCTGAGTGTAAAAACCGCCGTGAGGCTTACCGTCCCATTTACCCGGCAAGCGACCGATAACAGTCTGAGTACGTGTGGAAGCCAATTCCGTAAGCAGAGGATACTTTTTGATTTCAATTCTCCACCCCTGGTCATCGGAAAGATGCCAGTGGAAAGTGTTCAGATTATGCAATGCGAGCATATCAATAAACGTTTTCACTTCCTCTACATCAAAGAAATGGCGGCAGACGTCGAAGTGTGCGCCACGGTATTCGAAGCGGGGAAAATCATAAACCTCGGCAGCAGGCATTGACACTGATGTATGACTGCCGGCAGGAAGAGACTTGCGTACAGTCTGCATTCCGTGGAACATACCTGCCGCAGATGCACCGTTAATCACTACACTATCTTTATTGACCGTTATCTCGTAAGCCTCAGGGTTCACATCATTCAAGTCGGCTTTAAGCCTTATGTATTTTTCACCTGTACCGTTTACATCAACGTCTATTCCGGTTGCCTGCTTGATATATCCGGCAAGGACATCGGCATTGCGTACCATTTCATCACCGGTGGCGCGAATAGTCACTTCAGAGTTCAGCACAAAAGGCGAGTCAGAAGATACGTCAACCTTATTAGGCAAAGGTATTACATTATAATCCGCCGTCACTGCGACAGACATTACAGGCAGAAAAGCCATAAACAAGGATGCAAATAGTTTCATTATCTATAATCAGTAGTTAAGAGTTTCTATTAATTAAAACTTTATTATTGGTTAAATATTATGTACGCCACACCCATTTAATCTTTGTGAAGAACATTGTCACAATCACGGCAAGCGAAGTGAGTACCACTCCTTGCAGAAATCCCATAAACGGTGAAGTGTGGAAAATGCCGAGACAATTCACGGCTCCGGTAATATTCAGCAGTGGATATATCAGCAAATCCACTGCAACGTATGCCACCATCGGGTTTTGACCTGACAGTACAAGGAACGATGTTGAACGCAGACACTTATAGTAGTCACAGATAATGCTGAAAAATATCAGTATCATAACGGACAAGCCGGCGGTAGTGAATAAGTATGTGAAGTTGACAGGGTCTTTCTTTATTCCGCCCTCGTATGCTTCAAGGAAAAGTCCCAAAAGAAGCATAAAACCACCAAAAACAAACAATTTTCTCCAAAGTTCAAGGTAGCCGTCACCATTACGGAGAAAAGAAAATCCTGCAGCGAGTGCAAGTCCTGTACACAATAGGTTCAATTCCAACTGACGAGTATAAAGAAAGTATAGATTTGAAATAAAAATGAATAGTGTCAACGTCAGCAATATCGCTGCCGGAAGTTTACACTCTTTATCTGCAGCATCAGACTTTCCTTTTCTGTTCGCAAGCCAATTACTCAGCACCTCACCGACGTAGCAACCCGGCATCACGAGGAACAAGTACTTCAAGTACAGCGGATTATAAAGCCAATCAAAAGGCGTATAAGTCATCACCGCATGCTGCCATGAATCCGGATTATAATCCGATGAAATAAAGAGGCACGCAAGCAGTCCTAACACACCCAATCTCCAATACGGCTTATTTATCGTGAAGATATACAGCAAAGTGGCAAAAACCGCCACATTTGCAAGAATTAGGATTATAATATTGCTTGTATGCAAATCGAATTTATATCCGTTTGCATAATTAATATTCAGCATCACGGCGGCACCCACAGTCATTGCACCTAACTGAATGGCAATGCGAACCTTACCGGGCATTTCCCACGGCAGACGCATATACATCGGAAACAACAATATAAAGCAGAACAGTGCGAGCAGCCAACTGCTCATATCCTGAGGATTAGAAGTCATAAACGGATAGAAATGCTGAATCAATATCGCAAAAAAGGCAAGTTTTACTCCTCGCCACAGTGCATTAAGGGCAAGATGCAGTTTACTTTCACCTTTTGCGAATTTACGACCAACCGAGAACGGCAGCGCAGCACCGAGTGCGAAAAGAAATGCAGGAAACACCATATCCACCCATGTCAGCCCCGGTAGATCAGGATTAAAAATATGATCAGGTGGCGGAACTTGGGCATGGTGCATCCAACCGGGTAACACACCGTGAACTATAGTGGCACTAAGCACCATAGTGATGATAGCGTAGCCTCGAAGGGCATCTATTGACAATGCTCTGTTATTCATATTATTTCATTCCTTTCTCTACTTCGCTCCAAAGGTTTTTAGTGATAATATGCACGATATCAAACACCATCAGACCGTCAGAGTCCTTAAGATTTTCCTTTATTGTCTCACTTAACTTTTCAGGACAAGTATAAAATTGGTCAACGAGAATACCGCCTAAAAATTCGTTGTCTCCAAGTATGCGACGAAGATTTTGGCAAGAGCCTTCCACACAGTACCAAGTACCTGTCTGAGCCTGTGAATCCGTTTCATTCCATATCTCACTGCCACCCTTACTCAAATATTCATCAATAGTGATATCCGTGTAATAGTTACCTGTTGCATAAATATCTATCAACTCTGCATAGCCCGTTTCCTTATAAGCAGGTGTTGCCCAGTCAAAGTCAAGTGAAGGGTCATAATTCTTACTTGCGAAGTTCACGCCCACCTCATAGTACGACGGATACCACGCACCTGTATATGTGCAGAAAGGAATATCCGCTCTCACGGCTTTCACGGCAGAGCGAGCCTTTGCCATAAAATTCGTAATTACCCTTGCACGCCACTCAATCCATTGCTTGAAAAGTTTTCCCGGCACAGGTTTCGGGTATTTACCTGTCTTATCCCACGTAAAAATATCCTGAGGGAATTTTTTTACCTTTTTGCCGATAAAACGTTCGAATTCCGTGCGACTCAGGTCCGAAAAATCCGCTTGAATACCGTCGTAACGCACACGGTCTGTCATCAATCCGTCAAGTTCCGGGTACTTGGTGACTATCTCTTGCATAACGGAGATAATATAATTTTGGTAATCCGGATTAAGAGGATTTACCATAGCACCGTACTTATGTTTTTGTTCGGTTATAGGTATTAACCCTTTATTCGGGTCATAGACGATTGAAGCCCAATCATCATGTCCGGAATATACAAGTCCTTTATCGTGATAATTATGTCCTGCACAGAACACGTTCATTGAAGCGATTATCTTCACTCCGTATTTATGTCCTGAGTCAATAAACTTCTGCAGATAATCATAGTCGGCATCAAGTCCTTCAAGTCTCGGGGCTATATCACTGCTGTAAAGCACCTCCCCCGTGATAGGACGAACGCACACTACAGCGTGTGTAAAACCGATATCACTTATTTTCTTTATATAATAGTCCACGGAATCGGCATTGCAGAAACGCTTGTAATTCGCCTCTGCATCAATCCACATTAAAGCCGTCTTTTTCTTTGCCGGCAAAGCCATGCGAAACGGTTCTGCAGGTATTCCGATATTATTAAAAAGCGTAGCCTTATAGTAATTGTGGTAACCGTAACGCAATTCGGCAGGCTGCTTGACTCCCGGATTAATCACTCTGACCTTGTTATCGGAATTAATGATAGAAGCCTTGGCAGCAAAGATATTACCTTGCTTATCCACGATTTCGAATCCTTCAAGGTTCGCATTTTCCGGAGTAAGTCCGCGACTGCCGTACTCGAATTCAACGATATAAGCATAATCACCGTCCTCCGTAACTTTTACTGCACGAGGCGCACGGCTGTCAAGTCCTTTGTAGCCGTAATTATTTTCAAGAGCAAGGTAAGCAAATCTTTTTCCAACCTCAATTTTCTGAGGGAAATGAATAAAGATACTATCACCGAGGTCACCTACCGTCACCATTCCTGAATTTGGAACAGAGTCAACAAGATGAGACTGCACCTCTCTGAACTCTGCCCAAAGTGTCTTTTCACACGCCTCATCACGCCACGGTGCGAGTTGTGAGAAATAAAACGGTAACTTATCATTTTCAAACAGTTTTCTCCAGTCGTTCACCATTGCCGGGAACAGACGACTGTAACGCTCGGCATTCGGTGTATTCGCTTCTCCCTGGTACCATATAACACCGGCGATAGGAAAACCTTTCCAAGGTGATACCATAGCGTTCCACAGAAGTGTAGGAGTACCTTGAGTCCAACCGAAGTCCGTACCGTTAACGTCAGGCATAGGTATTTCCGGGAAAGAGGTCTCGAACGTAATTCTCGGCATCCACGCCTCAATCGTCGACATGCTCCATGCACACTGTATAATACCCACAGGAAGATCAAGACTTGACTGAATTTTGTCTGCAAACACATAACCTACGGCACTGAAATTTGCTACGTTTTCCGCATCTGCCACCGTCCACTCTGCACCTTCTATATCATCTGCCGGAACTGTCTTCCACGCATTAGGCTGGCGATAGAGACGCAACTGTCTTGACGGCTTCGTTGAAGAAATAATCTCGGCAGAGCCTGTAACGGGTTGCCCCGTAAATCCTCTCACCGGCATTTCCATATTGGACTGACCGGAACAAAGCCACACTTCACCTACAAGAATATCTTTAATCGTTACCGATGATTTTTCTTTTACTCCGTCACCGGAAAAGGTTACGGAATACGGACCGCCGAAAGCCGGAGTCTGAACGGTAGAGAACCATCGTCCTTGAGCATCTGTAATTACAGTGCTTTTCTTTGCGATCCACCCTACCTTGACAGTGATGCGTGAACCGGGGACAGCGGTACCGCGGAAAGTAACATTACTGTTCTGCTGCAGTACCATTCCATCGCCGAATATACCTGCCGTCTTAATTTCGGCACTTGAATACGATAAAACAGTTAAAAATAATACGAGTAGGGATAAAAGTCTGCGTAACACGATAATAGTAGTTAATTATGTTTTATGTTCAATTAGAAAATCAATTATTTAACATCTGAAATATATACGTTGCCAAAGCGGTCCGTAACTCGCACTTGACGATGTGAATCCTTGAATTTAGGAGTAGCGTGGAACATGTGCTCATTAGTAATAGGCCATATCCATTCATACACCACCACGGAACGATCGCTGCAGTGAGCTTTGGAAATAGGGTCATACCCCGTAAATTTCACCATATCAGCGGTTTTCTTGCCATTTTCGAGAAGTTCCACTTTCCAGTGTGAATCATAGTTCCACACATTAGCCACTACGTCTTCCGGAAATTCTTCAACCTGACCAGGACCATACGTTCTCATCTGATAATCACGAGGATAACCTGACGACTTATAGTACCATTTAAGTTTAGTACCGTCAACTTCGTACACTGCATAGCCGCGTGGAGCACCGTCCATACATTCCTCCGTTTTCCACCACGTACCGCAAGCCGCAGCAGTGTTATGCTCCATAAGACGGTCAGAGTATTCCATATTAAGGTTAAAGTGAGTATGTCCTGAAATCAAGTGAGTGTCATACCCCTCGAACATCGCATGGAACTGACGTACATTAGTCATCAAGTCAGGATCAAATTTAGTTTTCTCAATATCGGAAACAAGAGCCGACGGAATGTGCATAAATACTACGAGAAGTTTATCCTTGCTGACGTATGCCAAGTCATTTTCAAGCCACTTGAAAGTATTCTCCGGAACGTAACCAATGTAGTTAATTCCGTAACCTGTGTAGAAATTATCATCAATAAATATATAGTGAACGTCACCGCAATCATACGAAAAATGATGCGGTCCGAAATAATTTTCAAAAGTACGATAAGACGTCTCAAAAGTGCGTCCTGAATATGTCATATCATGATTGCCTATCGCGCGATATATAGGCCAATCAAGCGGTTTTACCGCATCTATATAGTTAGGGAAAAGCCATGGAGAATCACCCACCATGTCACCACAATCAATACCGAACATCTTAGTACCGGCATAACTCTGTGCCAATTCTTTGTTATCAGCCACTACAGCCTTGTACTGCTCTACATCTTCCACACAAGTAACCTGCGCATCAGTGTGAACAAAAAATACGTGTTTTTTTACGTCAATATCGGATTTTGTAAGGTTAAAATCAAAGTTATCCGAGCCTGACAACTCTTTGTAAAATTGAGGTATCGTGTTATCCTTTACGGCAACATCGTAGCCTGAAGGTACTGTTATATACACGAACCTCGTCTCTGCAAGGGTCAAGATGGAATAACTGCCGTCGGCAGCCGTTTTCACCACATTTGTACCGTCTGTCACGGAAACGTCGGCAATACCTGTTCCGTTTGACATCACTTTACCCTGAATAAGGCGAGTTTGCAACCCTTGTGCATCAATAGCATTAAAAGGTATCAATGCTGCAAGCATAAAGCCTGCAACATTGATAAATAGTTTGTTTGAAATAACCATATCTTTATTTTAGAGTGGATTTATATCTGTCAACACCTGTCTTGATTGACTGCCAGTAATTGTATTCACGGACGTGGACCATATCAAAAATAAAATAGCCGTCTGAAGCATTAATACACGCATCTACGGTTTTTGTCACTGCCACGCCTTGACCGCCATTTTCATAGCCTGTGGCATTACCTACGTCAGGACCGCCGGCAAACTTGACATCACCGCAAAGTTTTGCCTTGGCAAGTTGGCAGAAACCCTGGCAAGTCCATTCCGTACTGCCGTAAATATTATCTACACCGGCGTAAGCCCCGAGGAGCAGAAAGTCAAGATGGTCTGCATAGCCGTACTTATTCCATTCAGCACTTGCCCAGGAATAACTTGCAGCAGCATTGTACTTAGGGCTCGCCCAGTTGACACCGTAAACGTAATAATCCGAGTACCAAGCACCTACGTATGCGCCGAAAATGATGTTTTGATTAACGCTTTTCACAGCCTCACGCGCTTTTACGATAAAGTCATGGATAGTCTTGGCACGGAAAGCGTACCACTGTTTTTCGTAAGTAGTGATGAGTGATGCAATGTCGTTACCGATAGAGTGGCCCAAGTATTTTTCGAACTTAGCTTTACTGTCATCAGAGAAATCCGATGTAATACCGTCAAAACGACATCTGTCAAGGAAAATACCGTCAACATCGTATTTTGCAAGGTCGCGGAGCAATGAAAGGATAAAAGCCTGCACATCATCATTAGCGGGGTTAAAGAATTTAGTGCCGTAATTATCATCTTTACAATCCATTACGTTTACAAGCTTATCATCAAGATAAATAGTAGTAGCCCAGTTTTTCTTTGACGAATCTCTGAAAAGTAATCCTTGCTCTCCAAGTCCGTAAGGGTATTTGCAACCACCGGTAAACGTGTTTATAGATGCGTTAACTCTAAGTCCTAACTTATGACCTTCATCAATAAATGCTTGAAGGTAATCCCAAGTTGCCGTTCTTTCATAATAGCGGTAACCGCTGTCCCACACATCAAGTTTTTTCACTTGATCCACGACAGACGTCTTGAAAAGGACATCACCCATTGTAGGGCGTACATCTACCACAACATCAGTAATACCGGCGTCGTATGCTTTTTTAAGGTCAGTGGCAATATTTTCCTTTGAATTTGCAAAGCGCGGGAAGTTTGCTGCTGCGTCAATCCACATAAATCGCGGTTTTTCCGCTACTTCCGGTTTCGGTGCCGGCTTATCAGGGTTTTCAGGTTCATCAGGGTCCCACCAGTTACCTTTAGTATCTTTAGAGCAAGACACCGTGAGAGAAGAGAGTGCGAGGAATACAAATGCGTATTTTACGTAAGATAAAATTTTCATCTAAAAAAGTATAGGCTTATTTGCTGAAAAGGCTAACTCAGCAGAGGGTTATTAGCACAAACCATCAACTGAATCAGCCTGAATGTTTTTTAATTTAATGAAGCACCGTTAATTACCGTGCGTTGTTTGCCGTCTGACGGCTTGATAGTTTCCTTACCATTGATAAGCATACAAGAAGAACCGCCGCCATCAAGGTTAAGTGCTTGTTCGCAGCCGAGTGCTACAAACACGTTTGCTACTTCTTCAAGTGTCATACCGCCAACGCCGGAAGTCATACCGTCACCTTCACATACGAAGAAGATAATCTTGCCTTTTGCAGAATCAATACCGATAGCCGTGCGAGGACGCTTTGACGTAGGATTGATTTGCAAATATTCATCTTCATAGCTGTTTACGACTTTGCTGTCCAATACGAGTACAGGACCTCCGCCGATTGCTGTCTGTGCAGAAAATTCTTTTGCACCTTCAGGATATGTCATATCAGGAATACGACCTGCTTCAAGAGGCATTGAAGTAGGATACCAGATAGTCTGTCCGGCTACCGTAGTCCAAGTCCAACCTGTGAAGAAACTGCCGTCTGTAGCCTGTGAAAGCACACCGCGAGGCATATAATAGAATGTCTCGGTCCAGTCCGGGCTGTCAACGTTATTATTAGCGCAAATTAATTTTCCGTCACGGCATACAAGGCTGAGAGATTTACCATCATAGAAGAAACCGCCGTTAATGATGATGGTCTTGTTTGCTTCTTCGTAGAAGTTTGCAGGAGTTTTGTAGCCTTCTGCTTCACCGAGGACTTCGAATTTCACCTTGGCAATATCTGCAACAGCCATAAATGCTTTCACATCATTGCCGTTAATAGCATTTTCGTACTTGTATGCCTTGATGTATTCAGGTAGAGTGCCGTAAGTGTCTTCAAGGTCTGTCCAACCCATTTCCACGTATGCGTCAGGTTCAGGTTCAGGCTCAGGTTCAGGTTCGGGAGCAGGTGTACTCCAGTCCCACATTTGAATATGTCCCGTACCTTCGCCATTGCATGAAGTAAGACCTAATGTCAATGCGAAGCAAGCAACAGGAATTACTAAAAACTTATTTATTTTCATTTTTATCTGTCCAAAAAAAGATTTTACAACAACTTATTTATTTTCAAGAAACAATCCCGCCTCCGTTCACTGATAGTGAGACGGGATTGTTTCTAAAAAGTTTAACTGCAATTCTTCTGATTATCTCTTAATACAGTCTGCTACATAGCCGCCTACAACTTGTGAATTGTGGTCGTAGTAGTAAACGTAGAGTTTAAAGCCGTCTGCACTTGGTGCGATTACGACGTCGCCTGATGCTACTGAGTAAGAACCTGTTTGATACCATTCAATAGTCTGATTAGTAAGTTCAAGACAAGCAAGGTCTGTGACACTTGTACCTGTAAACTTGCTCATATCAGTTACATTGTAAAGGTAAAGTTGTGGTCCCATACCCCATGCCGGGAAGTGACTCACTACAAAGAGTGCTACGTAATTGTAATTGTTGAACAACTTTGAGTCAAGACAGTTCGGGTTAAGTCCCCAACCTGTAGTATCGGCATTGAACTGACCGCTTACCGCGCCCTTTGAAGATATGTAAGAGAATTGGCTTGGTGAATAGTAACTCAAGAATACACCGTCTGCCGGGTTAACTGTGCGAGGAACTACCGTTGCAAAATTCACAGGTGCGCTACCCCATGCGTATCCTGTTGCAGAAAGGTCTTGATGCATTACGTTTACAAGGTTACCGTTGCTGATTGCAAGCATAGTGATTTCGCTTGTAGCAGATACGCCGTCAACACCTTCGTGAGTAAGAGTGATTGTAGCCGCTTCGTCAATATTACCGATAGCCTTAATCTTAGAGCCGCACGGGAATGAAGACGGATTGTTAAATGAGCAGAGAAGTGTCGGAGCCTCAGTCACTGAACTTGTACGGTAAATATTAACCTTTTGACCGCCTGCCGCTTTATTCACAATAAGGAGGTGTTCAGCCTCATCGTTTGTAACACTGCCGGCAACTGCACCGCCAAGGTTGATTTCACCTTGCTTTGCACCTGTCTGACCATTAATGTAGATAGGAGTAGAACCGTCACCTACGCAGATTACGAGTTTACCCTTAAGTGCTGCCAATGTAGGACCTACGAGTTTGTCAAATGAAGGAAGACCAAGATTTGATACAGGATCCATATTGAACAACTGTTCTACACTGTTCTTGTCAAAGCCTGCTTCAATCTTTTCAGGTACGTCCTTAACTACTGTATATTCAGCCTTCGTAACACCGTCATGAGCAGTGACTGTGAACACTACCGGTTCATTATAGTTAATCGGAGCTGATGCAGGATCCGGAGAAATAGTAGCGTGAGCTGAAACTTCAGCAGTACCGAGGCATGCTGAAAGGTCGTCAGCGGAAATGATTGAAACTTTCTTGGTACTCTTGTCAATAACGCCGCTCAAAGCAGGGTCATCAAGTGAGAATGCAACAAGTTCACACGCATTTGACTTAACGCGTTCACCGGTAATGATGATATTCTTTTTATTCCCGTGAGCGTCAGTGAACACAAAGTGATTTTCCTTAGTAAGGTCAAGTACTGTAAGAGCCGGCTCGATAGAGCAGTTAGGTGCAAGAGCGGCTTGTACGCGTACGTTTGTCATATAAGGAGTGGTTTCATCATCGGAAGTAATCGGATAATAGTAAGGTACAGGAATTACCAATCTTTCCGGAATCTCGTCACCGATGTCAAGACGTGCCATCTGCTGGTTTACGAACGGACCTGAAGTAAAGATGGCAGTAAGACTTGTCAACTCTTGACGGTCAACTGTAGGCGCTACGTATTCAGGGCTTTCGCAAGAGGTAACAGCCAACAAGACCAGAGTAAGAAGATAAAATATATTCTTTTTCATTTTGATTTCACTTTTAAGTATTAGTTCCATTCTGATATTTGAGTAATACTCTTGTTGTTATCCAATTCCGTCTGTGGAATAGGGCAAGTGTACATCTTTTCAGGGAAGTTACGGTCTTGGTCATCACATTCTACATAGTAGTAAGTGAAAGAGCCGTTTGCCTCTTGTTCTATCTTAAGACCGTGAACGCGGATACCTGTAAATGCTGATTCTGCAAGTTTCCAACGACGCATATCCCAGTACCAAAGTCCTTCGTATGCAAGTTCCACTTTACGTTCTTGACGGATTGCGTCCATTACTGCAGTACCCGTTGCATTCTTTGAAGGAAGATTTACAGCAGGACGTGTACGGATTGCATTTACCTGTGCCATTGCGCCTGTAGGGTCGTTAAGATGGTAAAGTGCTTCAGCGTAGTTAAGAACTACTTCAGCATAGCGGATAAATGTGTAAGGCTTTGTACACTTTGATGCATTAGCGAAGAGATTGCTTTCATCAACGTTTTTGCGGAGATAGTAGCCGGTAGTTGTCTTACCTTCACACATATCACCTTTCATCCATTGCATCCAGCCGTCTGCACCGCCTACGTATGCTTGGATAGTACGATCTTTCCAGTTAGCACCGTTGTAAAGCACAGTGTGAGCAAAGCGCGGTTCGAGTTGGTCGTAAGGAGGTGTTGCCTGAGTACCGTTGACATTATGCCATTCGCTCCAGTCAACAGCACCGCCGCGTGCGTATTCGAATGATTCCACCATTTCCTGAGTAGGACAACCGTAACCGCCGCTTACAGGATTTGAGTATGCTGCTTTGTCACCACCCGGAGAGTAGTAGCAGTCAAAACTGTGAGTAGAAGCCGTAAGATCAAAGCAGAATTGGAAGATAGCACCTTCACCACCTGCAGTGAACGGAGTTTCAAGGTCAGTGTAATTCATTGAATAACCCATACCCATAACTTTTTCTGCAGCGACCTTGGCATCTTGCCAACGTTCTGCGTAAAGCATCACGCGAGAAAGAAGTGCGTAAGCCACACCTGATGTAAGACGTCCGTTAGGGACTGTGCTTACAGGCAAGTGTTCACCGGCGAAAGTAAGGTCATCATAAATCATCTGATAAGCATCAGCCACAGGGCTTGTCTCTTTATCCTTCTTGTATTCGTCCATATTATCATCGTAGATAATAAGTTTTGAATATCTCTTGGCAAGGATAGAGTAATAATATGCACGGAAGAAACGAAATTCAGCCTCAACCTCAGTCTTTTTATCTTCCTCGAAAGTACCGTACTTCTTAAGGTTTGAGATAGCTTGATTGACTATTGAAATATAGCGATACATTGTACTCCAAGTACCAAGGTATGTGTCAACGTAGCCGTTTGTAAGCGTAGTCACACCGCCGTAAGCGAATTCAGATGGAATACGATTCAATGACGTGTAATTGTAACCGCCGTATTTGAAAAGGTCTGTCAATGATTCTGAAAGACCGATTGAGCAATCTATTGTGCAACCTGTACCGTCGCCGAAACCATTAATTGAATTAACGTCGCTGTACAGATAGTTGGCTTGCAACTGAGCATATTCGTATTTGCTCCAAATCACTTTATCTGATGCAGAGTCAGTAGGCGTAGTGTCAAGAAAGTCACTACATGAAACCAACGACATTGCAGTAGCCGCGATAAATAAGCCGCCTAATATTTTTGTCTTCATTTATAGTCGATATTAGAATGTTAGAGTTAAACCGCCCATAACTGTACGTTGTTGTGGGTAATATCCGTTGTTAACTTCCGGAGATTCAGGGTCAAATCCGCTTGGAAGATTGTCAAGAGTGAAGAGGTTTGAACCTTCTACGTAGATACGTAATTTCTGGATACCTGCCTTGCTCATCCATTTTTGTGGGAAAGTGTAGCCTACCTGGCATGATTTAAGACGTACATAGTCGCCTTTACGGAACCAGAATGTAGATGCAAGACCGTTATCACCGCCGTGACCTGTGTTACCTGTTGTAAGACGCGGCATTGAACCGTTAGGATTATCTATATTCCATGCGTTGGTAACGAGGAACAATGGTGAGTTACCACCTTCCTTAAATGTCTGTGTCCAGATAGTGTTGTCATCGTAACCGTTGTAGTAAGTACCTGTCATTGATACGTCGAACTTGGCACCGCCTGTGAACTGTGCATTGATGTCAAAGCCGTTCCAGTCTGCTGCAAGGTTAAGACCGAATGTGATTTCAGGACGAAGTCCGCGACCGATACGACCTCTATCGTCCCAATCGATTTTACCGTCACCGTTAAGGTCAACGTACTTGATATCACCTACGTTAGGACGAGTACCGAACCATGCAGAGTTGTCAATTTCTTCTTCTGAACGATAAAGTCCGTCTGCTACCCAACCGTATGTTGCATAGAGGCTTGTACCTGTCACTTTACGCCATTCAGGAGTATTTGCTGCGTCAGGGTATTTGAGCCAACGGTTCTTTGCCCATGAGAGGTTACCTGCTATTGAGTAGTTGAACGGCTTACCTGCCACGGTGAATTTATTGTGGTGAGTAAGAAGGATATCAATACCCTTGGCATCTGTCTTACCTAAGTTTGCATAAGTTGGATAATAGCCGCCCATTGATGGTGGATAGTCAGAGCCGAGTGATTGAAGAATATCATAAGTATAGTTGTAGAATGCATCGAATTCAACTCCGAGGAGTCCGCCCCACATTGTTGCATCGAAACCTACGTTCCAAGAGCGTGTCTTTGTCCATGTAAGGTTCGGGTTCGCTACGTATGCGAGGTAAACAGAGTTTACTGTACTGTTATTGAGGAACAATTTGTTTCCGAATGCGTATGTGCTGAGGAATGCGTATGCATCAGAACCTGAGTCATCACCGATAAGACCGATAGATGCACGGAGCTTTAAGTCATCAAGCCAATTCTTTGTGCCTTCCATAAAGTTTTCCTTGCTCATTCTCCATGCAATAGATGCTGACGGGAAGAATGCCCAACGTTTGCCGGATACGTTACCTGAGAACTTATAAGAACCGTCGTAACGTCCGCTGACTTCCGCAAAGTATTTGCTGTCGTAGTTATAACTTGCACGGAACACATAACCCATCATACGAGATTTGTTGCTCCAACCGCCGATATTGTCCATAGTACCAAGACCAAGTTCCGGAAGTTCAGGGAAGTCAAGGTCCTTAGCGTATGCTGAAAGTCCGTTTGACTTGTTTTCGCGTGCTTCCATAAGTGCGAGTACGGATACGTTGTGTACTTTGTTGAACGTATTGTCGTAATTAACTTGGATATTACCGAGAAGTTGCTTGTAGAAGTTTGAGCCTTCACCCACTTTTACTGAAGTACCTTTTTCACCTTGTACGAGTGTGAAAGTACCGTCAGTCTTGTTGTACTGTTGTACTTTGAAAGGAGTGTCAAGGTTCTTGTTGTTAGAGTTGCTGTAATCGTATGCACCTGTAACTTTTGCTGAAAGGCCTTTCACCCATGGGAAATCAAACTGAAGTGAAATGTTTGAACGGATATCGATTCCGTTTGTCTTCTTGTAACCGGACTGATAGATTGCTGCCAATGGGCTGTTTGGATTGGAACCGTTGTTTGAAAGTACACCTGTGTAGTATCCGTCCATCATCGGAGAAAGATACGGGTGCATTGCAATAGTCTGGTGTGCGATTGACATATAACCTGCTTCGTAAGTACCATTGTCTGCACCACCTGAGTTATAACCCGGTTGCTTGTTATCTGAAACGAAGCCTGATGCACCCATTTGCAATGTCCAGTATTTAGCAAGTTTTGATTCAAGGTTGAAGCGCATTGAGTAACGATTGTACTTGAAGTTGTCAATGTTACCTTCCTGACCTAAGTAACCGATTGATGCGTAGTAAGTATGGTTTTCAGTACCACCTTGCATCGATACGGTGTGCTTTGTTGTCATACCTGTGCCGAACACTTTGCCGATATAGTCATAGTTGTCATAACCGTCTGTCGGATCATTGTTTGCCACTTTTTTGAACATTTCCTGGTTGAACTTAGGAACGTACTGGCTGCGGTCTGTGATAGACCCGTTTGCGAGTTGGTCCATAAGGTCTGCCATGTTATAGTAATTCATGAATTGAATACCGTCCATGAACTCAGGGAAATTTGCATTCATTGATACACCGATAGAACCATCGTAAGTTACACGAGGAGCGCCTGTGTTACCTTTCTTTGTTGTAACAATGATCACACCGCCGGCTGCATTAAGACCGTAAACGGCTGTTGCTGCAGCATCTTTAAGTACAGACAGACTTGCGATATCGTTAGGGTCAATCTCGTTGATTGAACGAGGTACACCATCTACTATATAAGTCACAGCCTTATTAGAACCGCGAATACGTAGAGATGCCTGGTCCTGACCCGGCTCGCCTGATGTCTGAATTGAAGAAATACCTGCTACTTTACCGCCAAGCATCTGTGTCAACTGTGTTGTCGGGGCTGTAAGAAGTTCATCACCTTTAATTGCAGAAACGGCACCGGTAATAGTTGATTTTTTCTGTTTACCGTAACCTACTACGACTACTTCGTCGAGGCTTTCTGCTGTTGGTTCCATTACTACGTCGATTGTGCGAGATGCACCGACTTTAATTTCTTGGGTTACCATACCAATGTAAGAGAATACTACAGTCTGACCTTTTGCGGTACGTACTGAGTATTTACCATCAATATCAGTGCTTACACCCGCTTTGGTTTCTTTTACCAAAACCGATACACCAATAAGGGGATCTCCCTGTTCATCGGTTACCGTACCCGAAATCACGTTTTGGGCAATACCGTAGAACGGCAATGCCATAACAAGCATCAACGCCAACATTATTCGGCGGAATGTGCTCATCAAGTTAGATTTTGAGTTATACTCCATAGAACAAATAAGTAATTTATGTTAGTAATTATTTTAAAGTTTCCAATATTTGCCATACTTGGTACAATCCGCGTGGCACGTGGAAACAACCTTTCCATTTTCCGCCTTTGAGTTCGAGAAGCACTTCTCCTCGACGATTCAAGTAGCCAAACCATTCAGGGTATTTAGGATCTTTGAAATGTGTCCAAACGTAGTCGTGTACGCGTTTGAACCATTCCAGGCAACGTTCATCACCTGTGAGTTGGTAACCCTTTATCATTGATATAAGTGTCTCAATATGCACCCACCATAATTTTTGGTCCCATTCAAGTTCCTGAGTCGGGTGTCCGTGGAGGTCCATAAAGTAGAATATGCCGCCGTATTCTTTGTCCCAGCCGTATTCAGCCGTTTTGAGGGCTGTGTTTTTAGCCTCCTCAATGAGTTCAGGACGATTAAGTCTCTTGCCGAGGTCCATTATGAACCACATTGCCTCGATAGCATGACCCGGAATCATATGTCTGCCGTCCATACAGTCAACAAGGCTACCATCTTCCGCTACGTTTTCTACTATAAGACCACCGAGTTCCGGACGACGGAACACGTCCATCACTTCATGGATACATACGTCGATGGATTTCTGCATAAACTCAGGGTCAAGAAGCGGTTCTATCTCAAGAGCAAGATTACAGAGAATCATAGGTAACGCAAAGTTCTTCAATGAGCGTGTACCGGCGTGCGCTTTATTCCATTTTCCCTTAGGATTATCCACCTTGGACAAGATGATGTCAAACGTTTTCTTGGCAATCTCGGCGTACTCCTCATTTCCCGTAGCGATGCTGAGTTGCCCGAACGCCATTGTAGCGAATGTGTAAGAGAAAATATTGTAAGGGTCAACAAGAGGTTTTCCTTCACGAGTCAATGAAAAATACCAGTTGTAATTACCGTCATGGCCGTATTTCTTCAGAAATTCACCACCTTGGATTGCAGCGTCAAGCCATTCTTTGCGGCGTTCTACTTTATTGTAAAGTTTTGAAAACATCCACACTTCACGACCTTGAAGCCAGATAAATTTATCTGTATCAAATACTTCACCTTTACGGTCAAGACACGTAAAGTAGCCACCAAATTCTTTATCTTGAGATTTTTCAAGCCAAAATGGCAGTACTGAATCCAATAGTTCGGACTTGTATTGCTCTGCTAATTTTTTAAAATCCTCCATAAATTATTGTTAGAATTTAGATTATGATTAATATTGTTTATTTCTTTTTATTCCAGTATTGCTCTATCTCTTCAAGCGACTTACCTGTTGTTTCCGGAACATATTTCCACATTATGAACATATATGGCAAACACATAACGGCGAAGATGATAAATGTTCCTGCCGGAGTGGCTGTCTCAAGAAGCCACGGTGTCAACTGACCTACGAGGAAAGTGGCTATCCACAGCGCAAGTCCTGCCACGGACATCGCCATTCCTCTAACTGCAAGAGGATACATCTCGCTGAGTATCACAAAGATTATCGCACATATTGAACCCGCGCAGAACACTATGTAGGCTATGAAGAACACGAGAAGCCAGATGCTTGATATTCCCATCATGTCATGGCACATAAAGTAAAAGGCTATAAGTACAAGGGATATTATCATTCCCGATACTCCGTAATACACCAATGCTTTACGTCCTACTCTGTCTATGATAAACATTGCCCCTATTGTGGTCAACATATTTGCCATACCCACTATCACTTGATAGAAAAATGCATCTCCTTGACCCAATCCGGCATTTTTGAAAATATCCGGTCCGTAATAAAGCACTGCATTTACGCCCATAAACTGTCCGAGCATCGCTATGCAAACTCCTACTATCACCGCCGTGCGGATTCCCGGCTTTAACAGTGATGCATAACTGCTTGAACCTGCATTTGATTTACTGACTTCAAGAGTATCGGAAATTTGCTTTTTAACATCACTGATTTCGTTGTAAATCTTGCTGAATATTGATGTTGCCGTTGCAGTGTTTCCTTTAAGCACAAGCCAACGAGGACTCTCGGGAATGAACAACACCGCTACAAGAAATATCACTGACGGCACTACTCCCACACCGAGCATTCCGCGCCACCATTCTTCCACGAATACGTAGCCGAACAGTCCCTCGGCACAAGTCGCTCCCTGTGCGTAGTGGAGAAGATAATAGTTCGAAATATATGCGCCTACCACACCGATTGTCACTGCGAGCTGATAAAGCGACACAAGCATTCCACGTGATTTTGCTACGGATATTTCACTTATATACATCGGACATACGATTGATGCTACGCCGATTCCCATTCCTCCTACAAGACGGAATAGAACAAGTGTCACAAACGACGGTGCAAAGGCACAACCCACCATTGACACTGCAAACAATGTTGCCGCAGTTATCATTGTGCGTTTACGTCCGAACTTATCACTCAGCGCACCCCCGCCAAGCACTCCGAATATCGCACCAAGCAAAGCACTGCTCACGAACCAGCCTTTCATCAAAGCACTCAGATTAAACTGCTTTGACACTTCTGCCACGGTTCCGGATATCACTGCTTCATCGTAGCCGAAAAGAAAGCCGCCGAGCGCTGCAATCACGGATAAGAGCAGGATATATCCAAAGTTATATTGTTTCATGGCTATATACTTTTACTAAATTATTTTATCAGATTTCAAAATATTCTTTATATCTGTCGTACAAGTGTCCTGCCTGCATATATGCTGACTGAGGACTCATAAAGTGACTGAACTCAAAGGTAATGGCTTTGTCATAGCCGGCTCGCTTGGCAGCCTCGAGTTTTAACCTTAATTTATCGAACTTGATAGGGAAGAAACGGATAGGCATATCGCGGTCAAACGACTCTGCATTTGTCCAGCACTGCATTCCGTACTTATCGGCGAGACGCTTGTTCACTTCAAAGAAAGCATCAAGTTCATCATAGTCTATCTGACCGTCCTGGAAGGCACACGCATCAACTACATCATGGATTCCGTCAAAAATTTCGTCCCATTCTTTCTCATGTTGCTGCACGGATACCACATCATCTTTAGTCATCTGAGAGCCGGATGCCATAACGGCTTTCTTTCCGTCTATCCACGGTGAAATAAAAGTCGGCAGTCCGCCTGAAACGTCTTTACACTGTTTTCCCAGACTATGGAATGCACCGATAGCACCCTTAGTGGCACGACTGATTTCACCGCTTATGTACCAACCTTGGAAACTCTTATGACGACTGCCGTAATTCTGCCATACTTCATCTATCACATGGTGATTATCCTCTACTTCCCACGACATATCACCCGTATCCCAATAGCGACCGGAATCGTAAAGTCCGAAGTAAAATTTCATTCCGTACTTGTCTGCAAGGGTCAAAAACATTTCAAGCAAATCCTGTGACGGACGATAGCAACCTTTTGACTGAAGATAAGGTGAATCAAAAGTTATAAACTTACGGTAACCGGAACGTATCATTATCACCGTATCTATTCCTATCGCTTTCATGTACTGAAAGTCCTGATCCCATTCCTTCACACCCCAGTTTTGATGAGGTATATCATGTGAGATTTCATCAAGAAAAGTACCGGTAATTTTAAGTCCCTTATTTTTTTCTACAAGCCAATATGAATCATTGTCCGCATTTGCTGCAATGCGTGCTTTTTGCTCATCGGTCAACTTTTCTTTACGTGCGCCCATCACTGACGGCACTGTTACCGCAGCAGCACCTATAACTGCAAGTTCTTTGAGAAATTGTCTTCTGTCTGACATGATATTAAGTTAAGTGTATTGTTTTTTAATATTATTTTATTACTAAATAAATTCCCCTGTAATTGTGACATCTTTTGAAAACGGATTAAAAAGATAATCTATCATTACGGCAAATTCGCCTCGAGTAATTTTCATAGAGTTTTCACTACTAATTTTCGCTATGCTTGCGGCATTACGGTATTCCGTATCTGTCAGCACTTTCTTTTCCGCTTTTGCAATCTTGTCAATCACCTTTTTGAGGTATTGAACAGTAAGAGGCTTGTGCGAAAAATCAATTTTCTTAAGTGAATAGAAATCCGCTATCGGCGCAAGTTCATCGCAGTACATCAGCGAGTCGGCATTGAGCCATGTTTCATTAGTCCAACCTTCATTTTTGCCGTAGCCGTGAAGAATACCTGTTGCACCTATTCTCTGGTAAGCCTTAAATCGGCTGTCTGTCTTATCCACATCAAGGTACGGCAACAGGTATCCGCCCGATGCAAGGATTAATGATTGCACTTCTCTGACGGATACATCTTCCACATCACAGCCGTTTCGCACTGCAAGAGCCGCAACAGTTCCTGCTGCAGTCCCTATCTGCATCACTACAGGCTGAAGACGTGTAGTGCCATTGACAATATTTGACACTGAAATGGATTTTTCAGCCACTATGAGATTAAGACCTGCGCTATTCTCCGGAATTAACGTTCCTAACGGCAAGCCGAAAGAAGGCACCGGATAAAAATGCAAATCCGGCAACTCCTCTGTCCCCGTGTAGCGCGCATGGTGCTGGTCAACAGGGTAGTCACCCACGGCAATGGCGGTTCTATAAAGTTTAAGCAACTGTGAATAAGGTTTGGTTATATGAGGGAGAGTAAATCGCACCTTGCCGTGGATGCGCCTGCTTTCTCTGTGGTAAGGAATAAATGGCAAGCGGTCTGCTGTAGGAAACTCGTCATCTGCAAGTGCCAAAGTGCTAAAGCCGAGCTCCTTATTTATATAATAGATAAATCCCAAAGTAAAATCCTTAGCCGCTTGCTGTGACTTAATTCTTTCCTCAGGAGACATATTAATTAGATTCACATAATAATCATTACCCTCTACAGGCCAATTTATCATATATTTTCCTCCGGGTAATTTTCCATAATTAATCATCATTTCCGGTGACCACATTCTCTCCGGCTCAGACGGATTTACACAATTTGAATTAATGCAGCAGCAGGAATAGTATTCTGACTTGTACGAATGTGGCTTATACACGTCCTGCGGAGTCCCGTAGTCCTTAAGTATAGCCACATACGTCAAATCTTGAATGATACCGTTGCCTTTCTCAGGGGCGATATCTTCGCCGGTTTCTTCCCGGCTTTCCATACCAACATCAAAAGTCACTCCTGCCATTGCGGCTACATCACCGAGTTCAGTGGCATCTATCAGTACTTTTGATACAAATTCAAACATTCCATTCCCATCGTTTATCTTGCAAACCCAAACACCACTCGTTTTCTTCAACGAAACCAATATGGCTCTACGTAACACTGTTACGTTCTTTTGCTGAGAAATAATACCCGTTAATATCTTTTCACCTGCGCTCGGCTCATACAGGACATTGCTTACCCACCCTGTCTTTAATGCCGATTCGCTTCCGTAATAACTGATTAATGAATCACAAAACTCTCCCCAAAAACCTGCGCGCATACGATAATTTCCGTCAATAGCACTTACGCCCGCACTTGTAAGCATTCCGCCTAACCAGTCCGTTTGCTCTACAAGTACCACTTTCGATCCAAGACGCGATGCCTGAACGGCAGCAGAAACGCCTGATGCGCCTCCGCCTATTATCGCTACATCGTATTTCTCACTTGCGATTATAGCCGAAAATGCGCTATTCATTGCGGCAAGCACAATAAACAAGCGTAGTAATATTCGGCGTGTTTTAATTCGCATTTTTCGTTTTTCCGATGTTTGGTATAGTTTGTTTAATGATTATGCGACAAAGTTAAAGATATTTTTACTAATGGCAAAATATTTTATAAAATTATTTATTAATATAAATATGTTTTGCAACACAATTTTACGAATTAAAGTTCTACCGCACAGATCTTCATTAAAAATATACCGTACTGTGAGTAAAAAGACAACAACTACAAGAAAAGTCGGAAACTGTTACTAACGAAGATAACACCCGGGAGGAGCCTCAGAGAGGCTCGGCTGTCAGAAACACCGTATAAGCACGTAGTGCGCCATGCGGTGACAGGATATCGTCCTCCCCACTCGCACCTCGGGGAGGTGCGGTCCGTGATAGATACTTAAGAAGCTACACAGGCAAAGAGCCTCGGCAAGACATCTATGATGATGTATCCTTTGCCTGCTTTCTTTTTAAAAAAATATATCAATATCTCCTACTTTAAATAAAAGAGCGGTAATCCTACCCGATTAAATCACTATGTAACAAAAGCATAATCTTTTTGAAACATTTATGCAACATTTTTATCGGAATTTTGCAGTGAAAAAACATTTTAAAAGCAAAGTATGGATATAGTGATTTTAGGAATTGTGATATTCCTGTTTTTACTGGCTTGTTTTGACCTGATGGTAGGTGTAAGCAACGATGCAGTAAATTTTCTTAATTCAGCCGTTGGAAGCAAGGCTGCCAAATTCAAACACATTATTATAGTAGCCGCTATCGGTGTATTTTTCGGTGCGGTGATGAGCAATGGAATGATGGACGTGGTTCGCCACGGTATTTTCTGTCCGGAGAATTTCTCCGTTTACGACTTGCTATGTATTTTTATGGCAGTAATGGTAGTTGATATTATTCTTCTTGACGTATTTAACACACTCGGACTACCAACTTCCACCACTGTCTCAATGGTGTTTGAGCTCCTTGGCGCAGCATTCGTAGTTTCCCTCTTTAAGATTACATCAGGCGAATCCACAGTGGATATGGGCGATTTGCTGAACACGGAAAAAGCATTGTCCGTGATTATAGGTATTTTCCTTTCCGTGGCGGTAGCATTCTTCTTCGGCACATTAGTACAATTTCTAACACGTCTGTACTTCACTTTTGACTATAAGAAAAATCTGAAATGGAAAATAGGGATCTTCGGAGGACTTGCCACTACCGCTATTATATATTTTATGCTCCTTAAGGGTACTAAGGACTTATCCTTTATGACAAGCAACGTAAAAGACTGGATTACCGTACACACAGGCACTATAATTATATGTTGCTTAATCGTTTCCACTATCGTGATGCAAGTTCTCCACAGCATAGGAGTAAACGTATTCAAAGTGATAGTGATGATAGGAACATTTTCACTTGCTATGGCATTTGCCGGGAATGACCTTGTAAACTTTATAGGTGTACCGCTTACCGGTCTTGCCTCTTATCAGGAATACGCCGCTTCAGGTGCAACAGACCCTAACACCGTGATGATGGGTATCCTTAATAATCCGGCAAACACGTCAATATGGTTCCTCCTCGGAGCAGGTCTAATCATGGTGTATTCTCTCGCAACGTCAAAAAAGGCACAAGCTGTAGTAAACACAAATGTCAACCTTTCAAAACAAGGCGAAGGCGATGAAATGTTCGGTTCGTCAAGACTCGCAAGACGACTTGTTCGCCTATCTTTATCTACTATATATTGGGTACGCAACCACACTCCCGTCAAAGTCAGGAAATGGATTAATAAGCGTATGGACAGCAGTCAGATTATCCTTGAAGACGGTGCTGCATACGACCTTGTACGCGGTTCGATAAACCTTGTAATATCAGGCTTACTGATTGCCTTAGGTACTTCAATGAAACTTCCTTTATCCACCACATACGTCACATTCATGGTGGCAATGGGTGCATCGCTTGCGGATAGAGCATGGAGCAGAGACAGTGCAGTGTTCCGTATCACAGGTGTGATCTCGGTAATAGGCGGTTGGTTCATCACTGCAGGAGTTGCATTCATAGGCGCGGGAATAGTGGTGAGCATAATGCACTGGGGCGGTTACATCACAATGATAGTAATAGGACTCGCAGCCGGCACATACCTGGTTTACAACAACTTAAAGTACAATCAGAAAAACGACGAAAACGATGACGTTCTTTTCACAACTATCCTCTCTTCTCAGGACTCTGAAGTGTGGGACTTACTGAAAGTATACCTTGCGGAACAATACAAAGCTACGCTCACATACGTTGATAAAACGTATAAAAATATCACTTTAGGTTTCCTTAACGATAAAGGGACGCCTCTTGAAGATGCAGAACGCTCGCTGATAAAGCAAAAAGCAGTTCTTAAAAACTACAGGCGAAAGGAAACGTTATGTATGAGCAAACTTGACCGTGTCACGGCTCTTGAGAAAAACACGTGGTTCTACTTGGCAAACAACACAAGTATGGCTATGATT
Organism: Bacteroidales bacterium; assembly: GCA_022768005.1. GTDB lineage: Bacteria > Bacteroidota > Bacteroidia > Bacteroidales > Muribaculaceae > CAJUPY01. Next base: position 27,005 of record JALEMF010000039.1, read on the forward strand.
TACAATCTTCGACGCATCAATGAAACTTGTAAAGAACATATTGACAACAATTTCCGTCCGCTCCCGGCATTGCAAGCGAAAGAGTGCAATACCATAGAAACTATGATTAACGACTTATTCGCAAAAGCATTAGCAATAATTGAAAACCCTAAGGAAGACGAAATCAAAATGCTCCGCAAACAGTGTGACGGTGTTAAAGACTTTGTTTCAGCTGCTTGTCACAGACTATACGACAATATCCGCAATGACAAATCAGGAAATATGACTGTCCTATACGTTTATCTCAATTATCTGCAAGAAACTCAGGAAATGGTTTCTAACCTCCGCAAAATGCTCCGTGCTATAAAGAAAATGATGGTTATACAATAATGGCATAGAGCCTCGGCGAGGCTCGGCTGTAAGTAACACCGTATAAGCACGTGGTGCGCAATGCGGTGACTGGATATCACCCTACACACTCGCACCTCGGGGAGGTGCGGTCCGTGATAGATACACACTTACCCCACTTCTTATTGGAATCTTTTGTATTAAAATGCCGATGCACCCCTATATGAGATATGGCGCACAAAAGAGCGCATCCTCGAAGCCTGTACCTCCATACCTCAAAGGCTATCTGCGCTGCCTTGACAGATACCTTAATAAAATGCGCTCCGTCGCGGTCTATTACCGCGAATATTCCTCGATTGAAAACTTGCAACTTCTCGGTGAGAACTACATCAAGCAGATGAAGCGTGACCTTACTCCTTTGCAATTCCAAACTTCTATCTTGTGTCAGCGAATCGGAATTGCAAAGGACGGTTCTTATTCCTCGATGTGCGAGGGCATAAATACGACGCTTCTAATTTTGAACGCCTTGACGAACTTTTTCAATCTTCGTTAGTAACCGGTAATGGAGGGGGGGGGGGAGTTTGCCCCCTTGATTCAAGAGCTGATGCAGACGTTGACCCCGACGCGCCTATCTGCATCGGTATGGACTACAACGCAAACATCAGCTGGACTGTGGAGGCGGTATATATCGGCAACCCGATGCGCCACGATGAAAAATATCTGCTCATCAACCAAGGCTTTCGCAGGTAAGCAACGCCTCATGCCGTTCTTCAACCGCTAAAACAACGACGACCTTATCCTCGCCCTCAAGTCCGCCGGCGTAAGCCGCGGCCGCAACGGTTTCAGAAAAGACAAAGGCGGCGAAAAGCTCGCCGAATCAGAAGAAGATTTATTACAGCACAGAACTGATGGGACTGATGCCTTTGACACACTTTATATAGGGTGTGAAAAGTTTCCTTTCAAGGAACTAATGCCTTACACAGCAAGTGGAGTGATGTGAAACAAAAAGTGGAACGATTATTCGCTCCACTTTTCAATTCGTTCTTGAATTATCGATTTTGGTAACCGAGAATTGTTTTTCATCAATTCTTGTAATTTGATTACAGCATATTGAGGCATTATTATTTTACATTCTACTAAATGGTCGAAAATATAAATAATGCCTTTAACTGTTACATTTGATTCAATCGCTTTCTTGCGTAACTGACCATCGCCTGTTAGTAGTGTATAGTTGTGCTTTTTAGCGTAATTCCATACCGCACAATCAGGAATAGAAACATTTCCTCCTGCTTTGCTTTGCAACTCAATAATCTCAAGCAATTCATCAGCCTCAAAAGATTGAACTTTAAGCTTTCCATTCTCGATATATTTGTTAATGGCCTTAAATTGTACTTCATCGGTTAATTCATTGATTACGAAATCAACCGTATGTACCGTTATAGGTAATTCGAAGAATTGATCCAACAATCTGATAGAATGAAGGTCTATGAAAATATTCGTGTCATTTACAACAATTTCCATTCTATACCAAATTTA
>JALEMF010000077.1 GCA_022768005.1 Bacteroidales bacterium
GATTTTATCGCATTCATGGAAAATCCCGAAAAAACTTGGAATGATTTCCTTGCAAAAGAGATGCAAAAAGCACCACCTGAACCAAGTCTTTTCGATTAGGGGGCTTACTTTTAAAAAAACAACCCCCGAAGTCCAATTTTACAGGGCTTCGGGGAGGGTTTTTATGCTCTTTTAAGTTTTACCGGACAGTAATAAAAAATAATACACGGCTCTTTCATTTAATGTGGAAGATATTGATATATTTTAAAAGAAAGCCGGTGAAAGATTACATCATCATGAAGCCTCGGCGAGGCTCGGCTGTAAGAAACATACGGTAAGCAATTAATGGGGCAAGCAATTATTGCGCCACCCGGCGATAGACAGACTTCCGGTATAAACTCGCTTCAGAGATGCACAGTCAGTAATAGATATTTAGCGACAACATTCTGATTTTTTACAGATCGCACATCTGACGTGCGAATCCACTATATATGATTACTTTATGGTAACGCACAAAGAACTTATCCTGAGTTACTTACAGACGAAAGGATTCAACATTCTTTAAAAATATTGTCTTTTACTCACTACATTGTATATTTTCTTAAATGCAAGAGCCGTTAGGAAACAGATACTGTCCCTTACATGCTGCTGTATTCTTATAGTCAATAGCATGTAGAGGGCATACGTGATAGCAACGTAAGCAGAATGCGCAATTACTTCCCCACTCCGGTTTACCATTTGTCATTGAAATGTTTTGTAAAGGGCAGTTCTTGGCACATTTCCCGCAACTTACGCATTTTTCGCCACATTGAAAGCCGATAGGATTCATATAGAAACGTACAAAAAACGGATAAATTATTGTCGTTTTTATCCATGGGAAACTTCCGCGTACCACATCGTCGATTTGCTCATTACCGTCTTGTATTTTATGTGCAATTTCTGCTATGCGCACTTTTGCTGATGAAATTTTTTGTGACTCAACTTCCTTTGAATCCACATCAAAGCCTTTCATAAAGACGTATGTGTTAGGCATCTGTACGGAAAAAGAGGAAACTGCCGTAGAACCTTTATCGGATATAAGTTTGCGCCACATCTTATGGCAATTACCTATATCATCGCCGCAAGTAGTGACTAAAAAGTGTTTGCTGCCAGGCTTAAATTGAATACCTGACATGTATTTTTTGACAATAGGCGGCACACCCCACGAATACGTGGGAAATACCCATATCACTCTTTCCGCATCGCATAGACCGCGGACAGACAATAGCGAGGATACATCATCTCCAAGAAGCTGCCCCAACTGCTCGGCTACGTATCTGCTGTTTCCTGTCCCCGAGAAATATAGTATCATCTTATTGTAACCTGGGTAGCTCCGAAGCCGTACTCTCTGAATGATGCATCTTGAACGTCATTTCCCTTGTACCTGTAATTCAATTCTTTAAGCAACGCATTGCGCAGAACGCCTTCCCCCTTGCCATGGATAAATACTATTTTCTGCCCGTGATGCTTTACATTCTCGTCCATAATTTTACGGAAATGGTCAATCTGAAGATTAAGCATATCCGCCGGCGATAATCCTGCGGTAGTATCCACAAGCTCATGTATATGCAAATCAACGACCAACGTTTCACCTTGCCTTAAAGCCTTGGGAGTCTTCTTGACAATAGGTTTTCTTATTTCACGCTCACCGGCTTTCTTTTCAGCAATAGACTTTTTCAAGTCAGATCCGTTTTTCTCGCTCATCTTGTACGGTATATCATCTTTAACTATATCGTAAGCTAAAACTTTCGCATCAAAATACACATTTTCAGCAAAGCAGTGCAACTTAAAGAACTTGGTAACGTCAATTCTTCTTTCAACGGAAATCGCAGGCTTTACTTCAAAATCCTTATTCTTTTTATAAGCTATAATCTGAAAAATAATATGACCGATTTTACCTATGTTCTCTCTGTCAAGCTCACCTAAATACAACTGAGTATTCGGCTCCACAGTATCGTTATTACGGCAAATCCACGTCTTATTGTCATCATCTCTTGTAAGATAAGTGAATGAAAGATAATAATTTGAGTCATTAACGAGATATGTATCGAACGTAGTAACAGATAACTTCTGAATATCCACAGGTTCGTATGCCAAAACTACATTTAATTTATCACCGTCAGGCGTCTCTTCAGGAATATATTCAGGTTCGGCAGGAGTAATTACCTCCTTTGCCTTTGTTTGCTTTTCAAATTCGACTTTAGTATTTGCACTAAAATTCGGTATAGTCCCCTCGCCTACCACTACAAGTTCCTTTATCAATGATGGAGTTTCAAATCCGTCTTCATCTTCCACATACGCAGTATTTCCAACAATTTTAGTAACAATACCGCCACCAACACTACTAAGAAATCTTACCTTATCGCCTATTTTAACCATTGTATTTTGTCTTTTAATTAAGTTTCTGCAAAGTTACGTTTTTTTTATTAACTTTGTAACACTAATTATAATTCTTTACTTTCGTTATGTCTGATAAAATACTTGGCACTGAAGTCATATCAAAATATTTTAATAATCTGAATGAAATTCAAATCAGTCAGTTTGACAAAATCGGTGAATTGTATCCGGAATGGAATGCCAAAATAAATGTCATATCTCGTCAAGATATTGACAACTTGTACGTTAACCACATACTCCATTCATTATCCATTGCCAAATTTTTTACACCTGTCAGCGGAACTACATTCCTTGATATGGGGACAGGTGGCGGATTCCCGGGTATTCCGCTTGCAATCTTATTTCCAGACTGCACATTCCACCTAATTGACAGAATTGGAAAAAAAATTCGCGTTGCCCAATCTATAGCAGAAGATATAGGACTTAAAAATGTCACATTTCAGCATGGAGACATAGGCGAATGTAGAGCAAAGTACGACTTCGTAGTAAGCAGGGCTGTAATGAGGCTTGATGCACTTGTTCCAATTATAAAAAAGAACGTAGCAAGAGAGAATAAAAACAGCATTTGTAACGGACTTATTTGCCTCAAGGGTGGTAATCTGGCGAGCGAGACAGACAGCGTGGAAAATGCTTCTCACAGTAAGACGGCATCGGTAATTCAGCAAAACATCTCCGACTATTTCACCGAAGACTTTTTTGAAACTAAAAAAATTATTTATGTCCCGTACATTGATTTTTAACAATATGGAAATACAAAATTTCGTCTGCAATATGTTCGGAGAAAACACTTATATAGTGATAGACTCGGACACTAAAGATTGTATTATTATTGACCCGGGAATGATGACACCCGCTGAAGTTTCCGCCGTGGATAACTTCATCGAAGAAAAAAAACTAAAGGTCAACAAAATACTTCTCACCCACCTCCACATTGACCATGCTATGGGTGTAAATCACTTAAAAGAGAAATACGGTGTAGAAGTGTATGCAAACGAGAAAGATGCAATATTAGGTGCAAGAATTGCAGAGCAAATACAATTATTTCACCTCCCTATAACCCTTGGAAAAGTCACCATTGACCAATATCTCAATGAAAAAGACACCATCACTTTCGGCGGTCTGCAACTGACTGCCATAAGCACTCCCGGACATTCACCCGGCAGCCTTTCATATTACAACAGTGATAAAAAAATAGTATTCACCGGAGATGCACTGTTCAAGCAATCCATAGGGCGCACCGACCTACCGGGCGGTGATTATGCAACGCTCATCAACTCCATTACTGAAAAGATTCTCACCCTTCCGGAAAGCACTATTATATGCCCCGGTCACGGACCTACAACTACGGTAAAAGATGAAAAAAAATTTAACCCGTACGTATAAACTCAAATACCCGAATTTTTCTCCTAAAAATCAATTTATAGGATTAACGCAGTACTGATAACGACCACAACTATTGTAATACCCTCCACGCAATACACGGTAGATTCTACCCAAAACGCAGCCCTAACGATGGTAAAATCCGGAAATAATCTTCATAATTTGTATAAAACAATAAAGGTCAGAGCCTCACAGGGAGATTCTGACCTTTAGCATATCGTATTTATTTATTTTATTTTATTTCATTATCTTGATAGCAGCGCCTTCAGTTTTCGCTATATAAATGCCTGACGGAATTGAAGATAAGTCGATTGTGCCGTTATGGTTATCGTAACGGGCTTGCAAGCGACCTGTGATGTCATATAACTCCACTTCAGTCTGAGCTTTGACTCTGATTACTCCGTTTTCGTATTCCATTGTACTCTCGGTGTCTTCCAACGGAGAAAAATATCCGGTGTTTACTTTCTCATTTGACAACGTGTAATATGCCATTATTTTTCCCGGAGCATACATATAGATATCCACTCGCGGATTACCATCTACATTGCTTTCAATCGCTTGTATTGACACGTTCTCGTAATAATCATTAGCATTTAGCTCGAACTTTGAATCCTTAGGGAAAGACCATAGCAACTTACTCTTGTCAGGTGTTGCATAATTACTTTTTTTAAAAGATATTTCACGGATATTAAAGTGCAACTTACCTGCATTATCAATATTTGCATCTATTATTAAATCCGTATCACCATATTTGCAAGCGATACCACCCGGAAGATAAGTTCCTGTAAAGCCGAGCGATTCATCTAATTTTGCTTTATTATCCACACCATTACTATCATAAAAATTAGAAATTTCCTGATAGTTCTTATTGGCAGTGCGAGTTAAAGCATAAAAATATTCACTGTTTGCATCTCCGCTTTTCCAATAATAATCCTTTATACACTTATTTTTGAGCCAATTAATAGGATAAAATGAATATTTATCATACACTACCTCACCATGCTCCGGCATACCGTAATTTTTATAAAGTACACCGTCACCGCCAAGATCTATAAGCATTCCATCACTGCTTTGATGAAAAAACTTATAATATATTTGTATCTGCGCACCATTGCTATTTTCACTTTGAGGAACCAGAAATATTATAGGTAATGTTACCAAAAAACTATTATTCTTAGTTATATCGCCTCGAACATTAAGAAAGCCATAACTTTCTTTTACAGTTTTCTTTCCTATCACTATAGGCATCAGAGGAGATTTCAAAGACTTTATTATTTTACCATCAGCACCGATAACATTAAGATTCAGAGCATCAACATATTTAGTCTTTTTATCATCAATTTTAAAATCAGCGGTAGATTCAAAACGCGTTGACAAATAAAGGTTTTGCGCCTCATCTGCACCAAAAAATCCAATATTATTCTTATTAACCAAATCAGTTTGTTCAATATCAATTTCCTTTACAAATAAACCATGAACACGGTCAAATTGCAGCAATTTACCATCACTTTTACGATATAAATAGAAGAATTCACCTGAAACGGCAAAGTAAGGCAAGTCCTCTTTACTTCCAATGACATCCGCGTTCTGAATCCATTGTGGAGTAACAGTCACTTTGCTTCCATCGCTAAGCACCTGTGCATCATAAGCATAATTCTCCGGATAAACCACTGAAGGATAGCCATTTGCAAATATAGTAGCAACAGAAGCGACAAAGAAAGCCAACGCAAAAACTTGCTTTTTCATATTGATAATAAATAACATAAAAGATTTTTAAAATTTAACTATAATTTCCACAAAGCTACATTCATTTTGCCAAATAAGCAAATTTTCCGTTACTTTTTTCAAAAAAATCCTCCAAAAACTTACTTTCAAGTTCATTTCATGCTTTAAAAGGAATAGTTAATACAGAGTTTCATACTGTTTAGCAATATTTGACCAAGTATATCTACGACCCGATATTTCTTTCATAGCGTCACCATTTTTGCGCTTTAGGCTAAGTAAAGAAATAAGTTCCTCACAATCATTAAAATAAAA
>JALEMF010000006.1 GCA_022768005.1 Bacteroidales bacterium
CCGGCAAACGTACTGAATACGGCTGGGGATATGCAGGAAACCGTCTGCGCCTGACATTAGGCAACAATGTAAATGCTTCAATATCATTGCGAAACATCGTAATTGACGATGATAATAAATCATCTGAAGTTGAGGAAATTGGCACAGATGACACATTCACAGTAAGCGGTACACAAGGAGGATTAATCATCAGTACAACAACACCTCAAGTATTTACTATTTACAACTTGCCGGGTATCGCAGTAATGCGAGTTAAAGTTGATACAGAAAATTTCGTTTCACTTCCACAAGGTATTTACATAGTAAACAGCAAAAAAGTAATCGTTTACTAACGTCTTGAACACAATAATGTGGGGCTGTACCAATATCGGTGCAACCCCGCTTGTTTCTGTCACGATTTACAATATAATCCTGCTCAGTAGAAATATAATAAAAAAAGTTTTCATAAATGAGGGTGTATCAAAATAAAGCATTTGGTACATCCTCTTATAATCCTAATATTCATACTATTTTTTTGGGATTAGCAAGTAGGGAGCATAGATTCCACAGCTCTTTCATTAAAAAAGAAACAGCACAGTGAGTAAAAAGACAACTTTGTTTGCTTTCAAGAAGTTGGCATACAAGATGCGTACTCCGATATTCTGCGTGTCATAGGGACTGTAGAAATTTGCCATAGTTTTTATTGAGTGCTACTTTAATTCGGAATATCACGCAGCTGTTTTCTAAATTCCGTCGGCGACATTCCGAAATGTGCGCGGCAGTATTTTCCGAAGAAAGATATGTTCGGAAATTCAAGTATATCCGCAATCTCTTTAATAGTCTTATTAGTGTTTTTCAGCCGATATCGTATATCAATCAAGACATATTCGTTAATCCAATCAAATGCCGTTTTACCGCTAACTCTTTTACTGACAGTGGAGAGATATTTTGGAGTCACGCATAATTGTTCCGCATACCATGACACATTTCGCGGCTTAATCCGTGTAGTGTGAATTAGTTCTATAAATCGTTTAAACAGCACTTCTCGTTGTTTTGTCAGTCCTTTACCATAAGTAACCGTTTTATTCTTTACATTTGCCAATAATTCGTACAATGAGGCTTTAACTATTGAAACTATAATTTCTTTGTAATAAGGAGTATGCTTCATCTTGACCTTTTCCTTAAGCATAGAACCGTAAAGTTTAAACATATTAAAGTTCTCCTCACTGACTTGTACTATAGGATTTTCCGCAAATTGAAAAACTTTATCCCATATTTCATTTTCCGAGATTTGTTCCAATATGCCACTTTGTGATAAACAGAATACTGACCCTCTGAAATCCGGACTTAACATACAGTTGTCAATAATGGAATTCGGAAGACACACTAAAATTTCATATTGCCTGATGGTATATGGTATTGCGTTCAATTCAACTTGTAATTTTCCATTGATGCAAGTAACTATTGTAACCATATTTACCTGCATTGAACCGTTTTCTATGGGTAGCTCTCTGATGTCTGTGTGAAAAGCAATTCCATCGTCCATGTAATCTACATTTTTATTGCTTTTAATCCGGTTAAAGTCAATCTGACGAACATGTTCCGTATTCTTCATAAACTATTATAAATGTTTGTATGTTTTAATTGCAAAAATAGCAGTTTGAACTACAATATAAGTATTCTAAATTCCTTGATTGTAGTTCTATAATTCTTCATAGGTGCAGATGTGAGAAAAATATTACTTTATGGAGGATATTTAGGACACCGGCATTTGTCTATTTTTCTGCAATTTTGCAATCAAAAAGATAAATAAGTAGAATATAATTGCAGAAAATGTATATAAAAAAGATGAAAGTAAAAACTATGATAACGCGGTTCTTAATAATAGTAGCAGCTATGTTGATTTCACCAATTTCAATTAGTGCGTATACACCTGTTGATACTTGCAGGATTGATACCAAGTGTGGTGTCAATATCCCTGTTTCCGAGACTTTTGCAGATACTGTCGGCATTGTAAAGGCAATGCCTGTTTCTCCATACGCATTGCCATACTCTATGACGGGTAATTCTTACGATTGGCACAGACTGTGGATTAATACTGCTACATTGAGCAGTGCTTTTGTAGGGACACTGTTTGTATTGGAATGTCTGCCGGAAGATGCAACTTCATGGAACAGAGCGGAATTACAGGACGTCCCATTATTCAAGCGGTGGTATAACCATGTGATAAAAAAAGGTCCTGAATGGGATCATGACAAATTTTATTTTAACTATATTCTGCACCCATACGCAGGAGCAACATATTTTATGGCAGCACGTTCTTGTGGTTTTAATTTTTGGAAATCAGTGCTTTACGGTTCAATAGTTTCTACTGTTGGGTGGGAGTTTGGTATAGAGGCGTTTATGGAACGACCGTCAATACAAGATATATTTGTAACTCCCATTGCAGGCTGTTGTATAGGAGAAGGATTTTATCACGTCAAACGTTGGCTTGTTGACAATGACTTTCAGTTGTTCGGTTCTCCCGTCTTGGGTGGAATACTTTGCTTCCTTGTTGATCCGGTGAATGAATTTACGGGGCTTTGGCTTGGAAATCCTGCACGAAGAGTGGCTAAAGAAAGGGCAACTTCAAAATCTGATATGACTCTATCAGTTGTTCCTTCCTTAAGTCCGGCGTATAAAGGTTTCACTTTAGTAGGCTACTTTTAATTATTGCCAACCGACTTTCTCTGATGATGCACTTTTATTAATATTATTTTTGTTGATGAACAGCTTCAGCAGATACACTGACAGCACATACCCGAAGTGCGAATTTACAATATGCGGCTATCTTTTGGTGGTGCACACAGTGTTTATTTAACATTTATTATGCAGCAACCTATAATACATTTAGGTGAGATATATTAATAGCCTGTCATAATTTATTTGTAACTTTGCAGCGGAAACGAAACAAGGAGTATTTTATGAGGCTATCAGATTTGCAAACAGGCGAAAAGGGCGTAATAGTAAAAGTATCAGGACAAGGCAGTTTCCGTAAAAGAATTATTGAACTCGGACTTATAAAAGGGAAAACTGTCACTGTGGTAAGAAATGCGCCTTTCAAGGACCCTATTGTATACGACATACTTGGAGCCGAAATTGCGCTAAACCGCCACGATGCTGAAAAAATTGAAATAGTTGGCGAAAACGAAGCAGTAACAAGTTCTGAAAATAATAATCCTATTGTTGAACAACGACACCTTTCCATTGAAGAAATGCGGGAGTTGGCGGCAAGAAAGGAAAAACATATTACAATAGCTTTTGTCGGCAATCCTAACTGCGGCAAAACATCTATCTATAATGCACTTTCAGGTGCTAATGAGCGTGTTGGAAACTACAGTGGTGTCACCGTTGACGCCAAAGAACGTGAAATGACCTTTGAAGGCTACACTTTCACACTTGTTGATTTACCCGGCACATACTCGCTTTCGGCTTATTCACCTGAAGAAAAATACGTAAGACGTTATCTTATTGACAAGCGCCCTGATATCGTACTGAATGTGCTTGACTCTAATAATCTTGAGCGAAACTTGTACCTCACCACGCAATTAATCGATATGAACGTGCGTATGGTGTGCGCACTGAATATGTACGATGACCTTGAGCGCTCCGGTGACACTCTGGACTATATTCAGCTCAGTAAACTTCTCGGTATCCCTATGATTCCGACTATCGGAAAAAAGGGACTCGGCATGGAGCATCTGCTCAGACTCGCCATTCTCATTTATGAACGCGGCGACTATACGGACAACGGTGAAGACCTCAACCCTATTATACTCCAAGAACTTAAAAACTGGCATAAAGGCACCCTGAAAGGCAGTCACGGCATAAATTCTGACTGCACTTCCGAAAAGTGTGCAAACTGTCCCGAAAAGCCTAATATCAGTATTCACCAGATTTATCACCACATTCACGTCAATCACGGGAACCTGATAGAAAAAGCCATTCAGGAAATACAAGTTCCACTGAAACAAAATAAAAAAGTACGTGCCGAGTTTTCTACACGTTACCTCGCCATAAAACTACATGAAAAGGATAAGGAGGCTAATGCGTTTGTTGCTGAAAACATTGAGAATAGCAACGAACTCTTCAAACTCCGCGACCACTGGACTGAAGTAATCCTTGAAAAGACGGACTTGGACAGCGCTACCGCCATAACCGAGGCTAAATACGCATTCATCAACGGTGCGCTTAAAGAAGTTTTCGTCAGAAATCCGGAAAAGAAAAAAGACACCACTCAGAAAATCGACGACTTGGTGACACATAAAATTTGGGGATATCCTATATTCCTGCTCTTTATGTTCATCATGTTCGAAGCCACATTTATTATCGGAGCGTACCCGCAAAATTGGCTTGATTCACTTGTCACATGGTGTTCCGAACAGCTTGCAACTAATATGAGTCCCGGTATTCTGCGGGATTTACTTCTCGATGGCGTACTCGGCGGTGTAGGCAGCGTATTGTCATTCGTACCGAACATACTTATCCTGTACTTTTTCATATCACTTATGGAAGACTCCGGATATATGGCGAGAGCAGCATTTATGATGGATAAACTGATGCACAAATTAGGGTTGCACGGGCGTTCTTTCATACCTATGCTGATGGGATTCGGCTGCACAGTACCTGCAGTAATGGCTACGCGAACCATTGAGGACCGCAGAAACAGGTTTATCACAATCCTTATCACACCGTTTATGTCCTGTACCGCAAGGTTGCCAATCTACTTGATGCTCATAGGCACATTCTTCAAGACCCATGCAGGATTTGTACTGTTCTGCATATATATATTCGGAATTTTGATGGCGTGCTTCATCGCAAGGATATTATCCAAGACCATTTTTAAGAACGACAATATCCCATTTGTAATAGAACTTCCGCCTTACCGTATGCCGGGAGTAAAACTTATCGCAAGTCACACATGGAGCAAAGTGTTGGGCTACTTGAAAAAACTCTGTGGACTTATCTTTGCAGCATCTCTTGTCATCTGGGCATTGGGATACTTTCCTCGCGGCACGGAAGATATGACGGTAGTTGAACAACAGGAAAATTCTTATATCGGAAAGATTGGCAAATTCGTAGAACCCGTAATGAAGCCGCTCGGATTTAATTGGAAGATGAGCGTGGGATTAGTATCCGGTACAGGTGCAAAGGAATTAGTGGTAAGCTCATTAGGCGTGCTTTGTAAAGGCTCTGCAGATGCAGACACTAATGCCATAGCGGCAAGCCTTAACATCACTGCAGCAACAGCATTGGCATACATGATATTTATTCTCCTGTATTTGCCGTGCGTTTCCGCCGTATCCACGATAGCTAAAGAGACAAGTTGGAAATGGGCGCTTACTCAAGCCGTATGCTCCACTATGCTGGCGTGGATATGTGCATTTATAGTCAATACAGTAGGAAACTTACTGACGTAGCAAGAAATGAAAAAAATATTTTCCGTAATATTATCAGTTCTTGTATCACTGACCATAGTGATGTGCGACATTGTGCAGTTTCATCACCATGACCGTTACGGAAATATATATATAACGCTGTCAGTAGCCGGTCAGATAAAACTTGATTCACACGGACATTTTGACACTGCATGTCATCACCATCATGACAACGGGTGCCACGGCTCTGACAAAAAAGACGATGCGTCTTGCTCTATGCACCTTGACGAGACTCGTCCCGCAGTAATAGAACATCTGAAAATTCTTTTACCACAAACTGTAATTCTGCTTGCGGATATGCATATTTCCTATCCTCCGATGACACTCCTTGCCACTGATATGATGGGCAGAGAATGTATGTGGATAGAAACGCCTTTGATATATAGCAGTATTGATTCACCGATTGTAACCCGTAGAGGTCCGCCCTACTTTATTGCGTAACATAAACTGTACGCAAAACGAAAGTAGGCAGATAAACGACAATTAAAATCAATTCACAAAATAATATCAAAGAATATATGAAAAAATTTATATATACGTTAAGCATACTCCTAACTTTACTTATTACACCTTCATGCACACACACCGCAGAACAAGACGGACTCGGACACCATCACCATCACGGACACGAAGAACATGAACACGAACACGGTGAACATGAGCATAGTGAACATGAACACGGCGACCACGAACATGGCAGTGAAGAAATCACCCTTGATGAACATCAAGCTGAAGAATTCGGCGTGGGTGTTGACACAATAGTTGCAGGGGAATTTGCCGAAGTGGTAAAAGTTAGCGGACAGATTGAATCTTCCACCACTTCTCGCTCAGTAGTATCCGCTACCGCTGCCGGCATTGTTCATTTCACATCAAACATCACTGAAGGTAAAAAAGTGTCGGCAGGAACTACTCTTGCCACAATTTCCGCTAAGGGTATCAGCGGCGGTGACGCCAATGCAGCTTCCCGCGCAGCACTTGATGCAGCAAAACGCGAGTTGGACCGTGTAACACCGCTACACAAGGAAGGCATCGTTTCCACCAAAGATTACAATGCGGCAAAACGTGCTTACGATGAAGCAAAAGCAGCATATTCCGGTTCTCCTGCCGGAGGTAGTGCCACCGTCAGCAATGCAGGAATTATCACGCGCCTGCTCGTGCGCCAAGGCGAATATGTCAGCGTAGGACAGCCGATTGCCGTTGTTTCCGGAAACAGCAACCTCACACTTCGCGGAGACCTGCCTGAAAAGTATTACAATTTTCTTCCTACAGTGTCAAGCGCAAACTTCCGTGCCGCATACACTAAAGAAGTCGTAAGCCTCAAAGACCTTAACGGCAAACTTCTCTCATCAGGCGGTGCAGTAGCAGACAATGAAGAAGGCTATATACCTGTATATTTCAGTTTTGAAAACAACGGAAAAGTAGTTCCCGGCTCATACGCAGAAGTTTACCTGTTAGGAGCAAAACGTAGCGACGTAATATCCGTCCCTCTATCTGCCGTCTCAGAACAGCAAGGGCTTAACTTTGTTTATGTTCGTCTTGATGAGGACTGCTACAAGAAGTGCCCTGTCACATTAGGAGGCAACGACGGCACGCGCGTGGAAATTCTCAGCGGAATAAAGAGCGGAGACGCAGTAGTAACAAAAGGTATGACATTCGTAAAACTTGCCGAGACAAGCGGAGTCGTACCTGAAGGACATAGCCATACACACTAATTAAACAATAGGAGATAAGGCTATGCTAAACAAAATAATACATTTCTCATTAGGCAACAGGCTACCTGTACTTATCCTTTCAGTGCTGTTGCTGATTTCAGGCATCGTGGTGCTGTTCAAAACGGAAATTGATATTTTCCCGGATCTCAACGCCCCTACGGTGGTCGTTATGACAGAAGCACCGGGACTTGCCCCGGAAGAAGTGGAAAAACTCGTAACTTTTCCTGTGGAAACATCTGTGAACGGAGCTACCGGCGTACGCCGAGTTCGTTCTTCTTCAGCAACAGGCTTCTCGGTAGTAGCAGTAGAATTCGACTGGGGAACGGATATTTACACGGCACGACAGATCGTTTCCGAAAAACTTTCAACAGTGGCGGAAACACTGCCGCCGAATGTTAAAGCCCCCGTACTAGGACCGCAATCATCAATCCTCGGAGAAATAATGATTATCGGTCTTACGTCTGATACTACTTCAATGCTTGATTTGCGAACAATGGCAGACAGAGTAATACGTCCTCGACTATTGTCACTCGGAGGAGTATCACAAGTAGCGGTAATCGGAGGTGATGTGAGAGAATATCAGATACACGTGTCACCACAAAAAATGAAACATTACGGCATCACGCTCCAAGAAATTCTTGATGCCACTGAAGGTATTAACGCAAATGCTGCCGGAGGCGTACTTTACGAATATGGCAACGAATACCTCGTCAAAGGTGACGTTAACACATCGTCACTTGAAGATATAGGACTATCTGTAATCCGCAGTGATGAAAACGGAACTGTACTCCTGCGCGACGTTGCGGAAATAACTATCGGAGACAAGTCACCGCGACTCGGTCTTGCTTCGGAAAAAGGTAAGCCGGCAGTGCTTGTAACCGTTACTAAGCAACCGGCAGTGGGAACTATCGGACTTACCGAGAAAATTGAAGAGACACTTCATGAGACCGCGAAGAATCTGCCTTCTGACGTTCATATCTCTACAGACATCTTCCGTCAAAGCACATTTATTGACAATTCTATATCAAACTTGCAGGAATCGCTCCTTGAAGGTGCATTCTTCGTAGTGCTTGTACTCTTCTTCTTCCTGATGAATGTACGCACTACTATCATCTCAGTGATAGCACTTCCGATGTCAATCCTCATCTCGGTACTCGTGCTTCACGCACTTGGATTTAATATCAACACAATGTCGCTCGGCGGTATTGCAATCGCCATCGGTTCACTCGTTGACGATGCCATAGTTGACGTGGAAAACGTATATAGGAGGCTTCGTGAAAACCGCAAACTTGCTCCGGGCGAAAGACTTTCAGTGCTTGATGTTGTATTCCACGCATCTACGGAAGTTCGTATGCCTATTTTCAACTCATCATTGATAATCATAGCAAGTTTCTTACCGCTATTCTTCCTGACCGGAATTGAAGGCAGAATGTTGATTCCACTGGGAATATCATTCATAGTAGCCCTCATAGCATCAACAATAGTGGCATTGACACTTACCCCTGTCCTCTGCTCTTACCTTCTTAACGGCAAGACGTCAGAAGAAGTAAGCGTAAAAGACTCATGGATAGTGACAAAGTTAAAAGCCGGTTACCGCAAAGGTCTTGATTGGAGTTTTGCTCACCATAAGATGGTTCTCTACTCTATAGCAGGACTCTTCATCATCTCGTTAGGACTGATGTTTACACTCGGTCGCAGTTTCTTGCCGTCGTTCAATGAAGGATCTTTCACCATCAACGTTAGCACGCTGCCGGGCATATCACTTGAAGAAAGCGACAAGGTGGGACGACTTGCGGAGGAAATGATACTTTCAGTACCTGAAGTGCGCACTGTGGCTCGCAAAACCGGCCGCGCGGAACTTGACGAACACGCTCTCGGAGTAAACGTATCGGAAATTGAAGCACCTTACATCCTGGATAAAGGTCGCAGCCGTGGAGAAGTGGTAAAAGAACTCCGTTCAAAACTCAGCACTATCCCCGGTGCTAATATTGAAATAGGACAACCTATTTCACACCGTATTGATGCTATGCTGTCCGGTACTGAAGCACAAATAGCCGTAAAACTTTTCGGCGACGACCTCAGCAAACTTTACAGCTATGGTAATCAGATAAAATCTCAGATGATGAAAGTGGACGGCATTGTTGACGTTAACATTGAGCAGCAAATAGGACGTCCGCAGATTGATATCGTTCCTCGCCGTGAAATGCTTGCAAAATACGGTATTACGATGAATCAATTCACTCAGTTCATTGACGTAATGCTCGCAGGTAAAGTAGTGTCACAAGTTTACGAATCCGGACTTCCGTTTGACATCACAGTGCAGCTTGCCAAAGACGACAGAAGCACTATGGACCAACTTGAAAACCTGATGATTGACAGCAATAGAGGTAAAATTCCTTTGAGCTACATCGCAGACGTGGTTTCCACTACCGGACCTAACACTATAAACCGTGAAAACGTCAGCCGCAGAATTGTCATCTCCGCAAATATTGAAGGTAACGACCTGAGAGGTGCAGTAAATCAAATTCAAAAGTTAGTTGACGAAAACGTTAAACTCCCGGAGAACTACTACGTCACTTACGGAGGACAATTCGAAAGTGAAGCGGCTGCATCTCGCACTCTCGCCATGACGTCAATCATCTCGCTCCTAATAGTATTCATGCTTCTTTATCAGGAATTTAAGTGTGTAAAGCAGTCATTAATCATTCTTATCAATATGCCATTGGCTATGATAGGCGGCGTGCTAATCCTCGTGTTTACCGGAGCAGAGTTGAATATCCCTGCGATTATCGGATTTATTTCACTCTTGGGTATTACCACGAGAAACGGTATGCTTCTCATCTCTCACTACAACCAACTCAAAGCCGAAGGAGAACCATTGATGAAACGAATTATCCACGGTTCTATTGACCGTCTTAACCCTATCATAATGACAGCACTTACTTCCGCTCTCGCACTTATCCCTCTCGCACTCCGAGGAGGTGAAGCCGGGAATGAAATACAGTCACCGCTGGCAGTAGTAATCCTCGGCGGACTTATCACAGCCACAGTCCTGAACATCTTCATAGTACCTGTCATCTATTATCTCACAACACGTAAAGAAGAGGAACCGACAAAATGAAAAAATTATATACCCTGCTGACTTGCATCATAGCTCTATCTGCATCAGCACAAACTTTTGACGAAGTACTTTCACGTATCGTCAACTCAAACCCGGATATTGCCGCACTCGCACAAAACAATAATGCGACAATAGAATCACTCGCATCTGAAAACAATCTCGCCGACCCGGAAATCTCCGCAAGACACCTCTGGGGACATGATGGAAACAACAAAATGGGGTTCGGCATATCACAGAGTTTTGACTGGCCCGGGCTTTACAGTGCGCGAAGCAAAAGCATTAACGCTACCAAGGCGGCACTTAGCGAACTTTACAACGCCTCAGTCCTTGACAAGACACTTGAAGTGAAACTCCTTATGATAGATTTTATAGCTGCCAAATGCAACTATTCGTACTTTACTTGCGTCAAAGAAAATATGGACAGTCTGCAAACTAAGTATTCAGAAGCATACAGCAAAGGTGAAGTTTCCGTTCTGGACCTCAATAAGATCAAAATAGAACGTATCAAGGTGGCTAAACAAGCTAACGAGTGTAAACTCCGCTGCGAAAATATCCGTGGCGAAATTGCAAGCCTCACCACGGATAAAGACGCTGTTGCCATGCTTGATAACATCAACGATTACCCTGCCGATGCAATCTTGAGCGAAAGCGAGTACGAAAATCTTATCAATCAGAGTGACCCGAACATCGCTTACTACGAAGCAATGACTACAGTAGCAGACCGTAATATTTCCGTTGCAAAGATGCAAGGTCTTCCCGGATTTTCACTCGGATACGAATTCGAAAGAGAAGAAGGCACAAACTTTAACGGTATATCTTTCTCTATGTCGCTCCCATTCTTCTCCGGACGTCATAAAAAGTCAAGTGCAATTTCGGAAAAAGCAGCTTACGAGACAACTTTGATTTCTGAAAAAATAAAAGCTCTCTCACAAATGCGCGCTTTACGAAGCGAGGCTAAGACACTTTACGAAGAAGTTAACGATTATGCTTCAATCATCAGCGATAACTCACATCTTTATCTCCTCAAAAAGGCACTTGAAGGCGGTGAAATTAATCTCTTCACTTACATTCAGGAATTAAATTACTTCATTGAAGCAAAAAGCGATTATCAGGACCTTGTGTACCAATATAATCAGTCACTGACTAAACTAAACAGACTTAAACTTGTCAAATAATAATAGTAAATAATCAATAAACAAAAACACAAATGATCAGACATCTCAAAACATTAGCATTGATGCTAATTGCAGTTCTCGCATTTGCGTCTTGTAACAGCGATGACAAAAAGGAATCTCGACCTATTACTGTCACTGTAGGCAGCAAACTTATCAAGGTAGGTCAAGGTTCTAATGCCAAAACGTGTATGGACATTACTGTTGACGAGACAGGACAAAAACTTTACCTCCAGCAAGGCGAAATTCTCGGTTTTACTTACAAGGAAGGATACGAGTACAAACTCCGCATTAAAGAAATCCACGTTCTCGACAAAGACGGCAACGAGACAAGCGTTTATTACCAGCTTGACGTTATTCTTTCCGAGAAAAAAATTGAAGAACAAGAACCTATCGGTCCTTCTCCTGAACAATAATTTTTTACTAACACTTAAAACTATATGCGTAAAACTTTAATTGCTATCGCATCTACGGCTACAATTATGGCTAATGCTACTAATCCGTTTTTTCAGCCGTTCAACACTCCTCACGGCACTATTCCATTCAAGAGTATAAACAATTCTTGCTACGAAGAAGCCATTGACAGAGGTATTGAACTCGGATACAAAGAAATCGAGGCTATCAGTAATAATCCGGAAGCTCCTACGTTTGAAAACACTATTGAAGCTCTTGAAAACTGCGGTGAAGACCTCAACAGAGTCCTCAACGTATTCGGACCGCTTTCTTCCGCCCTCTGCGACGATGAAATGATGCAGATTATGACGAACGTAAGCCCGAAACTTTCAGAGTACGGCACTTCTATCGTTCTCAACGAAAAACTTTGGCAACGCGTCAAGACTGTTTACGATAATCGCGATAAACTCAACCTCAATCAGGAGCAACAAACGCTCTTGCAAAACACTTATGACTCTTTTGCCCTCTCAGGTGCTAACCTCCAAGGCGAAGACCGCGAAACTTACCGTAAACTTAATGCAGAACTTTCAAGCCTGACAAACGTATTCGGGCAAAATGTGCTTAAGGAACTCAATACTTATAAGATTTGGCTTAAAGCGGAAGACCTCGACGGACTTCCTGAAAGCGCTGTTGAGGCTGCTGCTCTCGCTGCTAAAGAAGAAGGACGTGAAGGTGAATACCTTTTCACTCTTGACCAGCCGGTGTATCTCCAGTTCATGAAATCATCTACTCGCCAAGACTTGCGTGAAAAGTTCTATCGTCTTTACTCCGGTCGCAACATGGCAGGTGAATTCAACAATATCCCCGTACTGACTCGCATTGTTGATGCCCGCAGAGAAGTTGCCAATCTTCTCGGCTCTGACTGCTATTCAAGCCACTCTCTGAAGAAGACTATGGCACAGACGCCGGAAAACGTTATGAACTTGCTTAACCAACTTTGCGACGCATATATGCCTGCCGCTAAAGCTGAAATTGCAGAACTCGAAAAGTTTGCATCAGAAATTGAAGGTCATAGCGTAACTATCAATCCTTGGGACTACAGCTATTACAGCAATAAACTCAAAAATGCCAAATACGCTTACGACGAAGAAGAAATGCGCCCTTACTTTG
Organism: Bacteroidales bacterium; assembly: GCA_022768005.1. GTDB lineage: Bacteria > Bacteroidota > Bacteroidia > Bacteroidales > Muribaculaceae > CAJUPY01. Next base: position 13,025 of record JALEMF010000006.1, read on the forward strand.
AACTTGACAACGTTATCAAAGGCGTTTTCGGACTCGCTACAAGACTTTACGGCATTAACTTTACTTATAACCCGGACATCGAAGTTTATCACCCTGACGTGAAAGCTTTTGAAGTGACTGACAATGACGGTAACTTCGTAGGTATTATTTACACTGACTTCTTCCCGCGTGCTACTAAACGTGCAGGTGCCTGGATGACAGGATTCAGCGACCAATATGTTGATAAAGACGGTGTTGACCACCGCCCTCTCGTATCCATCGTGATGAACTTCACTAAGCCTACTGCTGACAAGCCTTCACTTCTCACTCCTTACGAAGTGGAAACATTCCTCCACGAATTCGGACACGCTCTTCACGGACTTCTCACTCAGTGCCACTATCGTTCTCTTTCAGGAACAGCCGTTTATCGCGACTTTGTGGAACTTCCGTCACAGTTTAACGAAAACTATCTCACTGAAAAAGAATTCCTTGACAGTTTTGCCGTCCACTACAAGACAGGTGAAAAAATTCCACAGGAAATGGTTGACAAACTCGTTGCTTCAAGCCGTTACGGAGCAGCATACTCTTGCGCACGCCAGCTTATGTTCGGACTCACCGATATGAAATGGCACAGTCTTACTGAACCGTTTACCGGCGATGCAGAAAAATTCGAGCGTGATGCGTATGCTAAAGTTGCACTCTTCGCTCCGGTAGAAGGCACTATGTTCTCACCGCAATTCAACCACATCTTCTCAGGTGGTTATGCTGCAGGATATTACAGCTACAAATGGGCTGAAGTTCTTGATGCAGATGCATTCTCTCTCTTCAAGCAAAACGGCATCTTTGACCACGCCACTGCTACATCATTCCGTGACAACATTCTTCGTCGCGGCGGTACAGAGAACCCTGCTGTACTTTATCGCCGATTCCGCGGTCAAGACCCGACTATTGACGCACTTCTCCGCAGAGACGGAATCATCAAATAAAACGTCATAACACATCAATACAGAGGTGACACGAATACTTGTGCCACCTCTTTTTTTAATGCCACAAAATTTGCAGTTGCGACATTTTATCAATCATAACGTTGCACAGACATTATAGTATGTATATACACGAAAGAGATAATTGGACTAAATTCCACTGGAATGACGGGATACTTTCAGCCGTTCTTGAAGAAGTAAATATGAAGCAAGGTTTGCTTTATGGCAGACTATCTATGCTCGGTTTTGACAGTAAACTGAAAGCAATGGCTACGAACTTAGCTTTTGATGTAATTTATTCCTTGGAGATTGAAGGAATAAAACTTAATGTCGATGAAGTTCGCTCATCAATAGCACGCAAACTCGGCATTGAAAATGTAAAATACACATCACCCTCCCATTACATAGATTCCGTAGTAACTGTTATGCTTGATGCCATAAATCACTACGAGCAAAAACTGACAAAAGAAAAACTCTGTGCATGGCAAGCCGCTTTTTTCCGACAGGATTCAGTGAAGGCTCACAAATAGAAGTAGGCAAATACAGAACACATGAAGAACATATCATTTCCGGTATTTTCGGACGAGAAAAAGTTCACTATATTGCACCTGCACCGGAACGTGTAGAAGAAGAAATGACGCTATTTTTAGATTGGTTTAATTCTACTGAAAATACTAACTCTATTATACGCTCAGCCATAGCCCACCTATGGTTTGTAAGTATCCACCCCTTTGAAGACGGAAACGGACGACTTGCGCGAATATTATCAGACATAATACTTGCACGCACAGACAAAAGCGAATTTCGTTACTACAACATCTCTTCACAAATTAATAAAGATAAAAAGCACTACTACGATATTCTGGAAAAAACGCAGCGGGGGGACGGTGATATTACAGAATGGATCTTATGGTATGCTGAAACGTTATCTCCGGCAATAGATGAAGCAAACTCTAATATAAGTAACATACTGAACAAAAGTATATTTTGGCAAAATGTCTCAAATATTTCACTAAGCCAAAGACAAAAAGATTTATTAAATATTTTTCTTGACGGATACGAAGCAAAAATTACGTCTAAAAATTGGGCGACACTTGCCAAATGTTCTAAAGACACCGCCATCAGAGATATTCAGGACTTACTTTCGAAAAACATATTGCGTGAAGATATTCCCGAAGCAAAACGTCCAAGTTTTTCAATCGTTTACAACCCTGATGATATAACTCCATTATTTTCGGATATACGTGTTATAAAAGAAAATGGTATTAATTATTTAATAGCCACATTTAAAGGAGGTATAACTATTAAGGAAAGAATTTTGGATTTAGATGCAAAACGATTTTCTAATAACGATCTGCCACTAAGAAATCTTCTTACCAAGTATTGCTCTTACCTCTGTGTTAATAAATGAAAGAGCCATTAATAAAACCACCTTTTTTATTGCCAATTCATAAAAAACTGCTAAATTTGCGACAACAGACCGAATACACTAACAACTAAAATAGTAAAACGATGAATAAACTATTGTCACTCATAACTTTAGCACTTACCGCAGTCACCGCTTCTGCGCAGGATTTTACTTACGACGGTATGAACTTCACAGTGCTTGACAACGTAGCCAAAACTTGTGAAATAAGAGGGAACGAACCATCTATTCTAAAGACAAACGCTTCCGGCAAACTTGTTATCCCGGACAAAGTGCTTGACGGCAACACATCTTACACCGTCACTGCCATCGGAGATATGGCATTCAGTTATGCCACTGAAATTACATCACTTACAATTCCTAACACGGTACTTACAATCGGCAAAGAATCATTTGCTAATTGCACTAATCTTGAGACAATTAACTTTGGCAGATACGTAGCGGAAGTTGGCAAAAATGCATTCACGAACTGCGTAAATCTCAAGACATTAGACATCTGTGATGTATGTAACTGGGCTCGCATAAAATTTGCAAACACGGAAGCTAACCCAATCGCATATTCCAAAACATTCTCCGTAAAAGGCGTTACAGTTAAAAATCTTGATATGAACTTACTGTGCTGCAACGTCTTACCTTATACCTTCTACAACGCTGAGAATATTGAATCAATGAGAGTATATACATCTTCGCTCGGAGAGTCATCATTTGAAGGCTGCATAAATCTTAAAAATATCTTCATTGACATTAACGAAATCAAAGCAAACGCCTTTGCCGACTGTGACAACATAGAAAACATCTATCTCACTCGTCCGGTTCCACCGGTTGCACAAGAAAATTCATTCTCAGTTTATGAAGGCGTAAACCTCTACGTACCATACGAATACATCGAATCATACATCAATGCAGATATGTATTGGAACAGATTCAGCAACATTTCCGGCAGCGAATTTAAAGACCTTGATTCAATCTTCGCAGCAAACTACGACAACGAATCTTGCGGAGTAAACAGCGTTTCTACCGCTGAACAAGACAACGTAAACAGCATTTACAATCTGCAAGGCAGATGCCTCAAACGCAATGCTACACAAGACGACATCAAAGACCTAACACCCGGACTTTACATAATCGGAAATAAAAAATTACTCGTAAAATAGCACATTAATTCAAAAGTATTTAACTATAATTATGTGACTGAAAATAGGTTAATTGAGGAATAATTTGTAATTTTGCACGATTTTATGAATCGACAAAGAAAAATATATAAGAAATCACTTTATGAATCCAATTAAAAAAACCATCAAACTTGCCGACGGTAGAGAAATTACCCTCGAAACAGGAAAGTTAGCAAAGCAAGCTGATGGAGCGGTTGAGTTGCGAATGGGCAATACTATGCTATTGGCAACTGTTGTGTCTGCGAAGGAAGCAGGCGAAGGGGTTGACTTTATGCCTCTTCAAGTAGAATACAAAGAGAAATTCTCTGCTGCCGGACGTTTTCCGGGAGGTTTTCTAAAACGTGAAGGACGTGCTTCAGACTATGAAATCCTGACTGCGCGCCTTGTTGACCGTGTGCTCCGCCCATTGTTCCCTGAAAACTATCACGCTGACACATTCGTCAATATCACAATGTACTCATCTGACGGTGTTGATATGCCTGATGCACTTGCAGGACTTGCGGCTTCTGCTGCAATCGCTGTGAGCGACATACCTTTTAACGGACCTATCTCTGAAGTACGCATAGTACGCATTGACGGTGAATTCGTCATCAACCCTACTTACGAGCAGCTTGAAAAAGCCGATATGGAACTTATGGTAGGTGCTACATACGATAACATCATGATGGTGGAAGGTGAAATGAACGAAGTTTCAGAAGCTGACCTCCTCAATGCACTCAAAGCAGCACACGCAGCTATCAAAGAACAGTGCAAAGCACAGATGGAACTTGCCGAGCAAGTTGGTATCGTTAAGCGCGAATACTGCCACGAAGTTAACGATGAAGAACTTCGCAAAGACGTTCACGATAAATGCTACGATAAAGCATACGCTATCGCTAAAGCCGGCAGCGCAGACAAACACTGGCGTCAAGATTCATTCGATGCCATCTGCCAAGAATACATTGACTCTCTTCCTGAAGAAGAACAAGAAGAAAAAACACCACTCGTAAAGCGTTATTACCACGACGTCGAAAAAGAAGCCGTACGCCGTTGTATCCTTGACGAAGGTATCCGCCTTGACGGACGTAAGACCACAGATATTCGTCCTATTTGGATTGAAACTGACTATCTTCCGGGACCTCACGGATCAGCTATCTTCACTCGTGGCGAAACACAGTCACTCTCCACTGTTACACTCGGAACAAAGCTCGATGAAAAGATTCTTGATGAAGTATTGTGTCAAGGTCGCGAACGCTTCCTACTTCACTATAACTTCCCGCCATTCTCTACCGGTGAAGCAAAAGCATCACGCGGCGTAGGTCGTCGTGAAATCGGACACGGAAACCTTGCGCACCGTGCACTCAAACGTATGCTTCCGGATAACTTCCCGTATGTTTGCCGTGTAGTAAGTGATATTCTTGAATCAAACGGCTCTTCATCTATGGCTACCGTATGTGCAGGTACACTTGCACTCCTTGACGCAGGCGTCAAAATGAAACGTCCGGTCAGCGGTATTGCTATGGGGCTTATCA
>JALEMF010000009.1 GCA_022768005.1 Bacteroidales bacterium
CTAATAGCAAATCTGCTGCTCTCGGTCTTACAAAGCACCCTACAAAGGCGTTGGAGCTTCTCGGGACTGGCTACAATCGTTAGAATCGTTCTGATGTATTACCTGAATCTCGAAAAGTTCCTCAACCAGCCCGATGCAGACCTGAAAATAATGCTCGCTGAAGAATCTGAATCGCCGCCTGACGATACTGAAAACTGCTGAGGGGGCTTATCTTATACATAAAGTAAGCCCAACTTCTGCCATTCAAGAAGTTGGACTCGACTTTTTATGGTTTAGCGGACAGTAATATTTTAATACAATCGGAAATCAGTCGTTTAAGAGTTGCAGGACTTATAGCGATTGTCATAGCAGAACTGATATCAGCCCTGGACGCCTCCGGATTATAGTGGAGGTATTGGAGTATTTCAATCTCGGAAGTCATAAGATTTAATTATTATCGGCTCAAATTTAAGGATTTTTATTGGATTATCGGCTCAAGTTGAGCCGATTTATCTCTGTTTTTACAGATTTTTGAGCCGATAAGACAGTTTGGGCTTAAGCAAGGGTGTCAATCAATAGTCAGTATCACTGCTACTTTATTGCCGCAAATAAATTTTAATACACATTATTATATGATATTCAATTCTTTTCACTACTTTTGCGCAAAAATCACGCAGTTTGAAAGTGCGTCCAAATACTTAATATATAAATATATTAAACGGAAAAATGTCAAAGAATCTTGTTATTGTTGAGTCTCCGGCAAAAGCCAAAACTATTGAAAAATTTCTTGGAAAAGATTATAAAGTGCTGTCAAGTTACGGACATATTCGCGACTTGAAATCTAAAAGTTTCAGTATTGACGTTGATAATAATTTCGCTCCTATCTACGAAATTCCTTCTGATAAAAAATCTCTCGTTGATAATTTACGCACTGAGGCGGCTAAGGCAGACACTGTGTGGCTCGCTTCCGATGAGGACCGAGAAGGAGAAGCTATCGCATGGCACCTCTTTGACGTGCTTGAACTTGATCCTAAAAAGACGAAGCGCATTGTATTCCACGAAATTACCAAGAACGCTATTCTTCACGCTATTGAGACTCCGCGTGATATTGACTTATCACTCGTTGACGCACAACAGGCTCGACGCGTACTTGACCGTATTGTAGGTTTTGAACTTTCACCGGTGCTTTGGAAAAAAATCAAGCCGTCGCTTTCAGCAGGCAGAGTGCAGTCCGTGGCTGTAAGGCTTATTGTAGAACGTGAAAATGAAATTAAGGCTTTCAAGCCTGAAGAATATTTCAGAGTTTCTGCAGATTTCGTTACTTCAGCCGGTGCTTCACTTAAGGCAGAGTTAAACAAGCGATTACCTGACTATACACAGGCTAAACAGCTGGTTGAAGACTGTAAGACTGCCGCTTTCACTGTGACAGATACAAGCGTAAAGCAGGTTACAAAATCACCTGCGCCTCCTTTTACTACTTCTACTTTGCAGCAGGAAGCATCTCGCAAACTCGGCTTTACCGTGTCGCAAACCATGATGATTGCTCAGCGACTTTACGAACAAGGTTTTATCACATATATGCGTACTGACTCAGTAAACCTTTCTTCACTTGCTATCAACACTATTTCCGATGAAATAAAATCCACTATGGGTGAAGAATATCTCAAGGTGAGAAAGTACCACACTTCATCAAAAGGTGCGCAAGAGGCTCACGAAGCTATTCGTCCTACTTATATTTCAAACCATACCATTGATGGTACTCCTCAGGAAAAACGCCTTTACACACTTATCTGGAAACGTACTATCGCATCTCAAATGGCTGATGCTCAAATCCTGAAAACTACGGTGGATATTAATATATCAACCCGTCCGGAACGCTTTGTCGCTACCGGTGAGCAAATCAAGTTCGACGGTTTCCTTAAAGTATATATTGAAGGTAAAGATGATGCAGCCGATGATGATAATGCCGACACTGCAAACTTGTCAAATATGACTATTGCAGCCGGTGACTCGCTCTCTGCACAGGATATAGCAGCCACTCAGCGTTTTACTCAGCAACCGCCGAGGTATTCCGAGGCATCGCTCGTCAAGAAGATGGAAGAACTTGGTATAGGTCGTCCTTCCACTTACGCTCCTACAATCTCTACTATCCAGCAGAGAAAGTACGTTGTCAAGAGTGAAAAAGAAACGTTGAACCGTCAGTTGAAAAATATTACCCTCGCCAAGGGCAAAATTTCCGAGAAGACTACTACGGAAACTATCACTTCCGAGAAAGGAAAATTGATGCCTACGGACATTGGTGTAGTTGTGAATGACTTCTTGACTCAATATTTCCCGAATATTCTGGACTATAACTTCACTGCAAAGGTGGAGCAGGACTTTGATGCTATCGCACAGGGAAAACAAGAATGGACCGACAGTATTCGTTCTTTCTATAATATTTTCCATCCGTCTGTTGACAAAGCTCTCAATATGAGACTTGAACACAAGGTGGGTGAAAGAGTGCTCGGCACTGACCCCGCTACAGGGAAACAAGTGTCGGTCAAAATCGGTAAATACGGTCCTGTGGTGCAACTCGGTGAAACGGATTCGGATCAGAAACCGCAATTTGCCTCTCTCCTTAAAGACCAGTCCGTGGCAACTCTGACACTTGAACAAGCACTTAAACTCTTCGAGTTCCCGCGTGTAATAGGAAGCTTCGAAGATAGTGATATATCAGTAGCCGTAGGTCGTTTTGGCCCTTACATCAAGCATGCAGGTAAGTTCGTCTCTATCCCTAAAACTCTCACTCCCGAAACTATCACTGCGGAACAAGCCATAAAACTCATTGAGGACAAAAGAGTGGAGGATAAAAACAAGATTGTCAAAACATTCGAAAACGATGACAAACTTCAGGTTCTGAACGGCAGATACGGTATTTACATCGCATACAACGGTGCTAACTACAAAATCCCTAAGACTATCGATAATCCTGTCGACCTTTCTTACGAACAGTGTATGGAAATTATCGATTCACAGAAGGATAAAGCAACAAAGACCACTAAGCGCAGATCTAAAAAACAATAATCCCCGATCACTATCATGCCGAGACAACTCAAAAATAAACCCGGAGCGGAACGTCGTCCATATACTCCGGACAAAATAGAGACTTACCCTGTAGCAAGCGAGGCAAAACTCTTTGATTTCCTTCTTGCAGCGATGCCGCAGCGAAAAAGGACTACGGTCAAAGAACTCCTCAAGCACAATCAAGTGATGGTGAACGCTACCGTCACTACGCAATACGATATGACTATCGGTGAAGGGGATACAGTCAAAGTTAATCTTACTCGCAGTTTTCCCGTTTTCTACCACCGCAGAGTGTCAATAGTGTATGAAGACGATGACGTTATAGTCATCAATAAAGGCTACGGACTTCTCTCAATGGGTACGGATAACTATAAGGAAGAAACTGCATATTCAATTCTCCGCGATTACCTCAAATGGAAAAATCCGGCAAACAAGCTTTTTATCGTTCACCGTCTTGACCGTGACACTTCAGGACTCATGCTCTTTGCTAAAAATATTGAAACAAAGGACAGTCTCCAGCACAACTGGAACAATATGGTTCTTGAAAGAAAATATCTTGCCGTGGTGGAAGGAAACATTGAGGATAATGAAGGTACTGTCAAGTCATACCTCGCTGAAAATTCCGCTTTCGAAGTTTACAGTACTGATAATCCTGAAGAAGGACAACTTGCTGTCACTCGCTACAAGGTGTTGCGCCGCAGCAGAAAAGGATATACACTCCTTCAAGTATCGCTTGATACCGGTAGGAAAAATCAAATCCGCGTACACATGAAGGACTTGGGGCATCCTATCGCAGGTGACAAAAAATACGGTGCTCACACAAGTCCCATACACAGACTCGCACTCCATGCACAGTCGCTCCGCTTTGTTCACCCTACCACTCGCCGTGATATGCGATTCGAAACACCTGTTCCGGCTGTTTTTGCATCAATGGTAAAATAATAATTCGGAATTATATATTATAAACTTATATTCAGATGAAACGCTACGTTAGTCTTTTCCTTTGCTCCCTCAGCCTTTTAAGTCCTGAGCTGTTCGCTCAGTCAACCACTGCCGGGGCTTATCTTAACCGTGGCTTACAAATGTTTGCCGATAAAAACTTTGCCGGTTGCATTGACCAAATGTCTGAAGCCAAGCGCTACGGACTTGCAGATGATGAATTGGCAGACTTTTATATCGCTCTATCTTTAAGAAATGATGTCTCCGCACTGACTGATTTTCTTATCAAATACCCTGATTCGCCTTACAGGCATAAAGTGCTTTGCAGCATTGCGGACTATTACCTTGCAGTTGAAGGCATAAGTCATTATGCCCTTCGAAACTTTGAGCAAGCGGATATTTCCGCCCTTAACGGCTACGATGCGGAAGATGCTACATTGCATTACGGCATTGCACTCGCAGATGAGCAGATGTACAAGCAGGCAAAAACAAAGTTTACAGCCTTAAAGGGTACAAGGTACGACAACGAGGCTGAATTTTATCTCGGCTACATCGCTTACTGCAGTAAGGATTACGCTACTGCACTAAAACACTTTGCCGCAGTTCGCCGAAATTCATCTGAGCCTATCCGGTTTACCGATTATTTCGTGGCACAAACGTATTATCTCCAAAAGCAATTCAGTAAAGCGTTCAGCACATCTTCACAAATCATCAAGTCTGCATCAGACGAGGATTCCAAAAGAGGCTTTTTCACTGAAATGCTCCGAGTGAACGGTGAAAGTGCATACAATACAGGACAAAAAGCACAAGCCGTATCCACTCTCCGCAAGTACGAGAGCAGAAAGTCCGATATCAGTTTCCCGGCAAGGTATATCCTCGGTGAGGACGAGTACAATGTCGGCGATTACGTTTCCGCAGTCAAATATCTTTCACCTGTTGCCGATGATGACAGTGAGATGGGACAAAGTGCCGCTTTACTTCTCGGGCAAAGTTATCTGCACCTAAAAAAATACGATGCCGCACTCATGGCGCTGCAGAAATCTTACGATATGGCTTACAATCAGGATATCAGAGAATCTGCGCTTTACAATTACGGAATTGCCAAGATGAATGGCGGCAGAATGCCGTTCAGCAGTTCTGTTGCCACTTTTGAACAGTTTCTCAAGGAGTTCCCGAACTCAAGGTATGCACCTGATGTGCAAAAGTATATCATCAAAGGATATATAACGGATAATAATTACGAATCCGCACTTAAAAGCATTAACGCCCTTTCTTCTCCTACTGAAGAAACGCTTAAGGCTAAGCAACTTATTCTTTATACTCTCGGGTGCCGTGCGCTGAACACTTCAAAGGCTGATGCTACAACGCTTAACTATGCCGTAGGCAAACTCCGTGAGGCTAAGTCAATGGTGCAGTACGACAAGGATATAGCAAATGAATGTGACTTGTGGATTGGTGAGGCTCTTTACAAGCAAGGTAAATACTCACAAGCGGCTACAAGTTATAAGTCATACATACGAGGTGCGAAAAAATCCGCCCAGAACTTCGTTACCGCTTATTATGACCTCGGATATGCACAGTTCGGTGACAAGGATTTTTCTGCAGCGTACAATTCGTTCAATACTTTTGCCGAATCAAGAGTCTGCGATGCCTCGCTGAAAGCAGATGCGTTGAACCGTATGGGCGACTGCTTGTATTACAAATCTGAATTCGACAGAGCTGCGACAATGTACGACAAGGCATTTGAAGCCTATCCTTCAGCCGGTGACTATGCTCTTTACCAGCAAGCAATAATGAAGGGACTGCGCAGAAAACATTCCGAGAAAATAGACGGTCTTAAAAATATGATTTCTCGTTTCCCGAACTCCGGTTTATACCCGTCAGCATTGCTTGAAATGGCTGATGCTTACCAGGACCTTGGCAAGACGGAAAATACTGTAAGCACTTATAAAACACTTGTAAGCAAGTTCCCGGACACTTCACAAGGACGTCAGGGCTTGCTCCTCCTTGCTATCACATACCTTAACTCAGGACGTACGGAAAACGCTGTTTCCACTTACAAGCAGATTATCACCACTTACCCTACGAGTGAAGAAGCGAAAGTTGCCGTTGATGACCTTAAACGTATTTACACCGACGATTCAAATATCGGTGAGTTCCTCGCTTTCATGAAGAATATTGACAACGCACCGGTTATCGATAAAGACGAGATTGAACAACTCACATTTACTTCCGCTGAAAACTTGTTCACGAATAAGAACGACATTTCTCAAATCAATTCTTATCTGAAAGAATATCCGAGCGGTACTTATACTCCTCAAGCACTCTTCTATAAGGCACAGTACTGTGTCGCAAAGGGTGATGATAACGGTGCAATTAAAGCCGCTGACAAGATAATCACGGATTACCCGCACTCGGCAGTTACTGAAGATGCTTATATTCTTCTTGCAAATGCACAGACGGACTTGGGAATGGCTATGGACGCACTTGCCACTTACAAGGCTCTTGAAAGCCGTGCTTCAAGTGCAACAGTGCTGAATACCGCTCGACTCGGCGTGATGCGTACGGCACGTGACCTTGGTAATGCGGAACTTACTCTTGAAGCTGCAGACAATCTTCTTGCATCTTCAACGGTGGGTACTAACAGCCGTGAAGAAATTACATTCACTCGCGGCTTGGCACTCGAACTTCTCGGCAGAGGTGATGATGCTGTAGAGGCGTGGGAAGAACTTATGTCGGATCTGAACCATATTTACGGAACAAAAGCTACATTCTACCTTGCACAGCATTTCTATAACTCCGGAAATCTGCAGCAGGCAAGAGTATATGCCGAGAAGATTATTGATGCCAATCCACCTCACAACTATTGGGTGGCCCGCACATTTATTCTTCTGAGCGATATTAACAGAGCCGAAGGTAATACGTTCGAAGCAGACGAATACCTCAAAGTTCTTAAAGAAAACTATCCGGGTAGTGAAGCGGATATCTTCACTATGATTCAAGAACGACTTAATAATTAATAATAATCGAAGCAATGAAACGAATCTATTTAAGCGCAATATCCGCTATAACGGTTTTTTCGCTCGGTGCTCAAGGACTTAACAAGGAAATTACCATAGAAAAAGAAATAGTGCCGGAACAGCGTGCCGCTACACGTCTTGACGTGTCGCACACAATTATTGCTCCGCAATTCAAGTCGCAACAATTAGATATCAGGGAAAGTGATAACGGTATTAACACTCGTGTTGCGGAAATGCCGTTGTCCCCTGTTTATGATTGGAATTATCAGCAGATAAATCGCGGTTATCTCACTGCCGGCTTTTTCCCCGGCTATAATGGTTACGCCACTGTCGGTTACCGCTTTATTGACTCTGAAAAGGATCGTCTTAACTCTTGGATTGAGTACGATGGTAAATGTTACAATAATTATAATATCACAGATGCTACATTTAAGCCGCGTATATCCGACCAAAACATTAATTTCGGTACTTCATATACTCATAAATTTGATAAATCCAAGTTTGCACTCAACTTTAATTTCGGCTATAATTCCGTTGAAAGACGTATTCCGCTTTCATCGCCTGATGAACCGTTTGAAATGAAACATGGTAATACACGTTTTTCTCTTTCGGCAGCCTATTCCGGAACGTTCGGTGATGCTGATATTAAATATTACGTATTGGGTAAAGGCGGACTTTTCAAGAATAATACTAACGACGAGACTATGTCTTACTTTGGTAGCAATATTTATGACAAAAATTCCGGTATTAAAGGGACTTCCGAGGCAAACTATGCTCTATACGCAGGTGTGAATTATAATAATTTAGGCATTGACCTTTCCGGAGATTTTCTGAACTACAATCAGGCAAATTATCTCCATCTTGCTGAGGAAACGAGATTCCCGGAATTTGCATACGGTGAAGGAAAAACCGTGGGAATTATTACAGCCGAGCCAAATTATCGCTACAATAATGATATTTTTCGTATCAAAATCGGAGTTAAAGCACAGTACAGCATGAACTCCGGAGATAAATTCCATATCGCTCCGGATATCAAAGCGACAGCAGTGTTCTGCCCTGTATTTTCTGCAGACTTGAGCGTTGACGGAGGTGTGTACCAAAACTCACTTCTAAGCCTTTTCAATTTCAGTCATTACCTCAATCCGCTCTTTTCGTACGAAAACTATTCCAAGCCTTACGATGCTAAAATAAGTTTTACGGTAGGACCGAAAAAAGGTTGCTATTTACGCCTTTACGGTGGCTATGCCAAGTACGAAGATTATCTTGTGTCATCTTCATACGCTTTAGGTTCGTTTCTTGTGCCTAAGGATATTAAAGGTTGGTACGGTGGTGTAGCTTTGCACGCAGAGTACCGCAATATAGTCAAATTTGATGCCGAATACGACTATAAGCCTCTTGAATATAAACACAATGATGCAAAGCAAGCAGTAAATCTTGCCGTTACGGTTAATCCGATCAGCCGCCTTACCATTGCTATGGATTGGAACTTGATTTTCGGCAGAAAATACACCTTTTTTAGCATCACAGGTGGAGGCAAAGTAATTGAATATCCGTATTTTGGTGAATATAAAAACTATAATAGTCTTAACCTCGGCGCAAATTACTCTTTTACCGACAAGTTCTCCGTTTTTGCAAAGTGCAATAACATATTGTCACATAAACAATGCGACGGAATTGGTGTTCTTTATCAGAAGATTAACGGACTCGTGGGCGTCAGCCTCAAATTTTAGTTACTTCTATGGCTGACAACTATCTTGAACGCAAAATGGAGGAACATCGCTCGGGGCGTCCTGCCGCCAAGCATAAAAGTCCTTCTTTTGCCACTCAGCGGAAAGGGTATATATCCGTAAAATTTCCCCCGAGACGAGTTTTTATCACCGGAGGTGCTGCCGGGATAGGGCGAGAGATAGTCAGAGCCTTCCGCGCAGCAGACTGTCAAGTGGCTTTTTGTGATATTGATTTAAAGCAGGGTACTGCAACATCACAAGAGACAGGTGCTCGATTTTACCACGTTGACGTTTCGGATACAACCGCACTTGCCGTGGCTTTCAATGACTTGATTAAGCATTGGGGTGACGTGGATATTATAGTGAATAATGTTGGCGTATGTGAATTTAAGCCGATTTCCGAGACTTCACTTGACGATTTTGACGGTAAAATGGCAGTCAATCTTCGTCCTGTTTTCTTGCTCGCAAAACTCCTGAGAACTCATCGAGACAGTCTTGCCGTTCCTAATGAATTCGGCGGACGAATTATTAATATTGCATCTTCAAGACACTTAATGAGTGAAAAGGGTACTTCCGGATATTCCGCATCAAAGGGTGCAATAACATCGCTTACACACTCGCTGATGATGGACTTTGCGGACTTGCATATTACGGTGAACAGTATTTCACCAGGTTGGATTCAGACTGCGGATTATGATTCTCTTACTCCGGAGGACCACTCTCAGCACCCGTCAGGACGTGTAGGCAAACCGGACGATATCGCCCGTGCCTGCATCTTTCTGTCCATGCCGGATAATGACTTCATTAATGGTATTGACCTCATAATTGACGGTGGTATGACTCACAAAATGATTTATGTCTGAAAAATAATTCTTTTACGATAATTATATGATTAAAACAGTTCTTACTTTTATTCGCAAAAGACCTGCATTGGCTCTGTTTATCTTGCTGTTCATCACGTTTATTCCTTTTCTCGGTGAGACATTGTTTAACACTAAGGGGGAACCGCGAGAAGCAATAGTAGCGGTGTCAATGCTTCAGCAGCACGACTTTATTCTGCCCGTAAGTAATGGTGGTGATATGCCGTATAAACCGCCTATGCTCGCATGGTGCATAGCATTGTTCTCAATGCTCACAGGCGGAGAAGTTACGGAATTTACGTCACGTCTGCCGTCAGCCGTTGCAATGATAGTGATGACTATGGCGACATTCCTTATTGCGCGCAAGCACACTTCACAGACAAAGGCTATGATGATGGCACTTATCTCAATGACCGCCTTTGAAGTAAACCGCGCTGCATACGCTTGCCGAGTGGATATGCTTCTTACTATGTTTATGGTCACTGCGATGTTTTTGCTCTTTGATAACTATCAGAAGTCTAAGAAAATAATTTCTATCGGAGCTATACTGCTTATGAGTGGAGGAGTGCTGACAAAAGGGCCTGTAGGAGCTGTGCTCCCTGCCGCTACCGCTTGGATTTATTATTTGCTGAGAGGCGAGAATTGGTTTAGAGCCACTTGGCAGACGGCAGTTAACTGCGTTGCATCGCTGGTACTGCCTGCGATGTGGTACGTTGCCGCCTGGATTCAGGGAGGTGATACCTTCCTTAGCCTTATGCTTGAAGAAAACGTCGGACGATTTACGGGAACTATGAGTTACGATTCACATCTTAATCCATGGTATTATAACGTCATAACAGTGGTTGCAGGCTTGCTCCCTTACACCTTGCTGCTTGTAATATCCTTATTCTTCATAAAGTGGAGAGATGTAAAGACAAATGTTTGCAGTATCCGCTTTGCGAGTGCGATTATGAAAGTGAGAGAAACAAACCCGTGGATAGTGTATAATGCAGTGCTTGCAATATTCATCTTTGTATTTTATTGTATTCCGGGAAGTAAAAGAAGCGTCTATCTCTTGCCGATATATCCGTCTCTCGCCTTCTTTATAGCAGCATACGCATGCCGGCTTTACACTCAAGGTGCAAAGTCGTTGAAAATCTATGCCGGAATTATCGCGACAATAGCCCCGCTGGTCACATTTGTGTTTTTATTGCTGAAAATTTTTGATTTTAGTACCGGTAAAGAAACCACAGATGCTTTTATTTCCGCATTTCATAATCTCACTCCAAGCATGGGTGGACTATTGGCAATCGCAGCATCTCTCGTGATGTCGTTCTACGTATGGCGTGCCGTAGCCAAGAGTTCCGGAAAAAAAGCATTACGCTTCGCACTCGTTGCATTGATTACGGTGTATTGGTCGTTTGCAGCCGTTTATCAGCCTGCAGCATTAGGAGTCAAGAGCGATAAAGTGGTGGCTGATGAATTGCTCGCAGAAGGATATGGTAAGGATAATCCTATCTACGGATATTGCTCCGTGCCTATGCTTCGATATTACACCGTGAACTTTTATATGGGCGATTGTGTTATTAATTGTGAAAAAAATATGCCTCAAAACGGTGTCATGATTATTGGCGACAGAGACCTTGAGACGTGGCTCAGTGAAAACGGGGCTGCGTACGATTACACTGTTTTGAAAAATACAAATCATAAAAGTTGCGACAGTAAACAGAAACTTGTGATTGTTAAATTGGCTAAAAAGTCCGAAAAAGAGGTTAATAGTACGACAAATTAGTCCATTGGTACTGTCAAATAGCATATTTTATGAACTTTTTTTGCTTTTTTCAACAAAACTAAATAACTTTGCAACATAATTATTAAGTAAATAACCAATATTAGATGAAAAAGATCATGAAAAAGATCATTCTTCTCGCTGCATTAGCACTTGGTGTAACGGCAGCACAGGCACAAGTTACCGTACAAGGTAGCAAGTTTAGTGACAACTGGTCATTAGGCATCAAGGGAGGTATGACTACTCCTCTTAAACATCACGCATTCTTCGGTTGCGCTCGCGGTCTTGCAGGCGTTGAACTTAAAAAGCAAATTACTCCTACTTTCGGTTTAGGTGTTGAAGGTGAATGGACATTTAACACTTCTTCTTGGTTTGAAAATCAAGTTAAGAGCTGGAATGTTGTTGATCACCAATATGTTGGCGTTTTCGGTACTATTAACCTTATGAACGCTTTCGCAGGTTATAAAGGCACTCCAAGAGCATTTGAACTTGAACTCGCTGCAGGTACAGGATGGTTGCACGCTTACAACCAACACGGTAACCAACCGGGCTGCTGGGACGGCAACACTTGGGCTAACAAGGTAGGTCTTAACTTTAACTTCAACCTCGGTGAATCTAAAGCATGGACTATCGCAGTTAAGCCGGCTATCCTCTGGAATATGGGTTCAGGTAAAATGTACTCTGCTTCTCACATAAACGGTCTCTCTGCTCAATACAACGCTAACCGCGCTGCATTCGAACTCGCTGCAGGTCTTACTTACCACTTTAAGAACTCTAACGGTACTCATTCATTCGTAGTTGCTCGTCTTTATGACCAAAACGAAGTTGACGGTCTTAATGCACAAATCAACTCACTCCGTAATGACCTTGAAAACTGCAATGCTAACAACGCTTCTCTTCAAGCTAAGGTTAACAACCTCCAAGCTGAACTCGACGCTTGCAACAATCGTCCTGCTGTAGTTAAGGAAGTTAAATCTGACCTCAACAACGTTCGTTACGTATTCTTCCGTCAAGGTTCTTCTTACATTCAAGAAAACCAAAAACCAAATCTTGAGCTCATCGCTAACGCAGTTGCTGAAAACGAAGGTGCTACTGTAACTGTTGAAGGTTACGCTTCTCCGGAAGGTAGCAAAGCATTCAACCAACGTCTTTCTGAACGTCGTGCTGAAGCTGTTAAGAAAGCCCTCGTTAAGAAATTCAACGTTAAGGCTGACGCTATTGAAGCAGTTGGTAAGGGCGTAGGTGATGCATTCACTACTCGCAGCTGGAATCGTATGGCTAAATGTACAGTTAACGTTAAATAATATTTAACTTACATATTTTCTAAAAAAAAGAGTCTCGTTAGAGGCTCTTTTTTTTGTTACCGGATTTGCTTAGTGTATTTACGGACCGCACACGCTCGCCGAGGTGCGAACCCCGGAGATTTCTGCTATCTCAGGGTGACACACTATGTGCTTACCCTGAGTTACTTACAGCTGAAAGTCTCTGACTTTCCTTGATGATGTAGTCTTTACCTGCTTTACTTTTTTAATATATCAATATCTTAAACTTTAAATGAAAGAACCATGCTTTTTCGCCCTTTTTTGCTATTTTCGCCTTAAATCGTCCTTTTTGGGACTCTATTTTACAAATTTTAACAAAATAAAGTGTTTATTTCTGCTATATTAGGAAAATTATGTATAATTTTACACGTTAAATGAAAAAAACACCCTTAAGAAAATTTATAAAAATTATTCTAACATAACTTATACCTAAAATGTTTTCTAAAAAGTCAATTCTGACAACGCTGTCGGCAATTATGATTGCTACAGCATCTCATGCTCAGTTGAGTTATTATGAGACGACTGAAATGGGGTATTTGAATCACCCTATGCAGACGAAGTCCGGTGTTGTCGTGACTACGAACAGGGCAAATGAGTTGTATTTGATGAAAGATAATCAACTTAAGCCTCTTGTCGTATCGCTCGGTGCCGGTATGTACACACAACTTAGTGCTGATAAATCTACTATCGGCTTTAAGAGTATTACTTCCGACTACAAGCAGGCTCCTGCTTTGCTTGATGTAGCTACAGGAAAAGTTACATTACTTGAAGATTACATTGACCAGTGCGGTCAAGTGTCTTTCGCAAATGATGGTACTATGGCTTACACTATGGGTAACAAACTCGTTATCCGTAAAGGTGACAGTCGTAAATACATCGACCTCGGCACTTATGTGAATATTGTGAACATCTCACCTGATGCTACTCGTGCCGCTTACTCTACTATTGAAGGTCAAATGTATATCGTTGACCTTAATTCCGGTTACAAGCAGTACGTAAGTAACGTAGTTGACGGTTATAATCCTATTTGGTCGCCTGACGGCAGCAAGATTGCCATGCAAATCGTAAACGGTGACCTTAAAGTCCTTGATACTGTTACCAAGGCTTCTTTTGACCTTGGAAAAGCTACATCTGTGGCATGGGACAGCAAGTCCGAGGACCTCGTCTTGACTCGTACGGAACTTGAAAACGACTTCAAAGCACTCGGTGCATCTGTTCTTCAAATGCGTTTTGACGGTACTAATATGCGTACAATCGTTCCGCTTACTGAAGATTGCCCTATCTCTGTTTCTCTTTCAGCAGATAATAACGCCATCGTTTCATACGCGGCAGGTGATAAGCGCGGTTTGAGCCGTGTAACTTTCTCAGGCGAAAAATTCACTCTCGCTCGTCCTAATGAAGTTTCTATGGTTTCTTTCGATAAGAATGAGGCACTTAAAATCAATCTTGGTATTGATATGGCTAAGAAAACTGCCGGTGCAAAACTTCTTAAGGAAAGAATGGACGCTGAAAAGGTTGAATTTGATAAAGGTCTTAAGCAAAAGTCCAACGAGCCTAAGTTAATCGGTGCTCTTGATATTCCTTATATCAACCAGGTGTGGGATACTCCTACATGTTATAACGGACACGTTGAATGGGGTTACGTTTGTTGTGCTCCTTCATCTTGCTGTATGAACCTCGGTTACTTCAAACTTTTGAATCCTCACGGTGTAACTTCACGTTATAGCGGTGTAGGTACTGTTTACTATTCTTGGTACGTAGGTCGTGACTACACAAGCCCTAAGACAGGCTATACTTTTAACTATCACGCTTACTTTACTCCAACTTGGGGTTCTTACGCTACCAATAATATCGGTGGTGCTTACGGTCACATGTGGGGTTACGGTTCTCCGGCAACTATGATGGCAGCATTCTATACAAGAAACGGTATGACAAGTTCTTCTTTCGTAAGTTCTTGGAGTACTCTTGTATCTGAATGTAATAATAGTCGTCCATACACTATCTGTCTTAACAACGGTACAAGCGGTCACGTAGTTCTCGTATTCCGCGGTGCTACTGCTGCCGACCCTTACACAGGTGCAATGTCAGGTCGTAACGGTTCATTCGTTTGCCACGACCCGTTCGGTGACTACAATGGTGCTTCTTATCCTAACTGGGACGGTCGTTATGCTACATACGACTGGCCGGGCTATAGCAATGGTCACGCTAATATTGGTACATTCTATTGGGGTTGTGTAGCTACTCCTCCTTCAGGCAGTGTTACTCCTCCTGCTGAACCGAAACTTGAAGTCAGTCCTTCAAGCCTTAACTTTGAATGTTATCCTGGTGAACACCCTACAAAAACTTTCACTGTAAAGGGTGAAAATCTTTCAAGCGACATCACTATCGCATCTATGACTCCCGGTCGTTTCACTCCTGACGGTCACAATACTGGTTCTTACACTATCAGCAAATCCGGTGGTACTGTAACTGTAGGATTTAATATCACAGACAAAATCGGTACTTACGGCCCGGGCGGTTCTGCTGTTGACTACGACTTCAAGATTAAAGTTAAGTCCGGCTCTCTTTCAAAGGAAGTTAAATTGACGGCTACCGTTAAGGCTCCTCCATTGGATAATATTAATGAAAAATGGAACTTGTCAGACAAGCGCGGAAGTCTTGCTTCAAAAGGTTACGATGCTAACAAGATACGTAACTTTGCATACAATGACGGTAAACTCTACTGTGTATATAACCACTCTGATATCCTCGTTCTTAATGCGCAAACAGGTGAAAGCCTCGGTACTCTTAACTTAGGCAACG
>JALEMF010000033.1 GCA_022768005.1 Bacteroidales bacterium
ACACCAATAAAAAAGAAACCATTTAAAGAAAGTATTCTCTAAATGATTTCCAATCAGTCGGGGTGAGCAGACTCGAACTGCCGACCTCGCGCCCCCCAGACGTGTACTCTAACCAACTGAGCTACACCCCGATTTTCGCTAAAACGGTGCAAAGGTATCGTTTTTTTCCCGCATAGCAAACAAACAGACCTTAGTTTAACTGATTTTAACGAATTATCAAGTAAAATATCACACCAAAGCAATAAGTTCTTCAAAGCATCAATTACCTTAATATCATTATACTTTTTTTAGAATAAATTACCTCACTAATTGACATTTTATTCTTAAATTTGTAACTTAAAAAGTTTGGGAATGTTATCACCGATAATAGAAACAAGTAAAATAGAAAAAATACGTGATTTAATATCCTCGGCAGAGAATATTGTTATCACAACACATACATCACCTGACGGAGACGCATTAGGTTCATCACTCGCACTCTCGGGAATGTTGACACAGTTCGGCAAACGCGTACATATCATCACACCGGATATTCCGGCTGCCACACTCCGATTTATCCCGGGTACAAAAGAAATTGTTTCATACGCCAAATACCCTGAATTTGCGCAAAAACTTTTTGATGAAGCTAACCTCGTATTCGGACTCGACTACAACGATGCTCACCGTATCGGAGATATGGAACAAGTAATACTCAACGCCAAAGCACCTAAAGTATTAATTGACCACCACACTAATCCTGCCGACTTTCCTGACGTGATAATTTCGCACCCCGAAATATCATCTACGTGTATGCTTCTTTTCAGAGTATTCTGCCAGTTAGGTTGGGTCACCAAGATAGACAAAACCATCGCTACTTACATCTATGTAGGTATGATGACTGATACAGGCAACTTCTCTTACAACTCTCTTGACCCGGCACTATACATCGTCATAGCAGAACTTCTCAAAAAGGGTATTAACAAAGACGAAATATACAGAAAAGCTTTTAACGTCAAGAAAGAGTCACAACTCAGGCTCAACGGATATGCCATTGACCAAAAAATGGTAATCTACAAGGAGCATCACGCCGCTCTAATAACACTTACAATCGCTGAACTCGAAAAATACGACTACAACAACGGTGATACAGAAGGTCTCGTGAACGTGCCGCTATCTATCCCCGGAGTTGAGTATGTAGCATTCATCAGAGAAGGAAAAGAATACGTCAAAATATCTATGAGAAGCGTAGGAGACGTACCTGTAAACGAATTTTGTACTCGTCACTTCAATGGGGGCGGACACATCAACGCTTCAGGCGGAGAATTCTACGGCACTCTTGAAGACGCTGTAAAAGAATTTGAAAAAGGACTTAACGAATTAGACAAATATATCAAACAATAAACTATCAAATAATAAACTATCAAATAAAAAATGACTTCAAGCACAAAAATACTATCATACATCTTAATTTCAATAGCAGCACTCGGAATCGTTTCTTGCAGCGACAATAAAAGTTACGCCGAACTTTTAACCGACGAAACTAAAAACGTGAACGCATTCCTCGCTAACCAAAAAGTAATAAACGAAATCCCGGAAGACTCCATCTTTGAAGCCGGGAAAGACGCTCCTTACTATCGCATAGACGAGACCGGAAACATATATATGCAAGTGATCAAATACGGCACTCAAGAGAAAGCTGAAGACGACCAACAAGTATATTTCCGATACACTCGCTACAACCTAAGCCAATACAACGCTGCTACCGGTAAATTACCCGAGGGTATGGGAAATAGCGAAGACCTTGAATACGAGCCTACCTGGTTCCGATTCAAAAACTTCACCCTCACATCATCTTCACAGTACGGAGCAGGAATACAAATGCCGCTTTACTTCCTTCCTCTCGGAAGCGAAGCAAACGTCATCATCAAGTCACAGTACGGTATGACAAGCGAAATATCATACGTCACACCATTCCTGTACAACATCAGATACTACAAAGGCAAAATATAATAAAATTCAAATATATCTCTCATAATTATGTCACTAATTAAATCAATCTCGGGTATTCGAGGCACTATCGGCAGCCGTCCGGGCGAAGGTCTTTCACCACTGGATATAGTCAAGTTTACAGCCGCTTACGCCACTTTTATCCGTAAAAATACCACAAAAACAAGCAACACAATCGTTGTAGGTAGAGATGCAAGACTCTCAGGAATGATGGTTAACAACATCGTAGTCGGAACACTTATATCAATGGGATTTGATGTTGTGAACATCGGACTTGCCACCACTCCTACCACCGAAATTGCTGTTGTGGAAGAAGGCGCTTGCGGAGGTATTATCCTCACTGCGTCTCACAACCCTAAACAGTGGAATGCACTAAAACTCCTTAACGAACTCGGTGAATTCCTCAACGATGCACAAGGTAAAGAAGTGCTTCGCATAGCTGAGGCTGAAGAATACGAATTCGCTGAAGTTGATAATCTCGGACACGAATTTACTAACAACACATACACTCGTCGCCATATCGAAAAAGTCCTTGCACTGGACCTCGTTGACGTTAATGCCATCAAGAAAGCTAACTTCACAGTTGCAGTAGATGCAGTAAACTCAGTTGGCGGTATCGTTATCCCACAACTCCTCCGCGCATTAGGAGTAAAAAAAGTTATTGAACTAAACTGCGAACCAAACGGTAAATTCGCACACACTCCGGAACCTATTCCTGAAAACCTCACCGGTATTTCCAACCTTCTCAAAGGCGGAGTTGCAGACGTAGGCTTCGTCGTTGACCCGGACGTTGACCGTCTCGCTATCGTAATGGAAAACGGAGAAATGTTCGTGGAAGAATACACCCTCGTTGCCGTTGCGGACTATATCCTGTCAAAAACTCCGGGAGCAACAGTATCGAACCTCAGCTCTTCCCGTGCACTCCGCGACGTAACAGTAGCACACGGCTGTTCTTACTCTGCATCAGCAGTAGGAGAAGTTAACGTTGTCACCAAAATGAAAGAAACAAGTGCAGTGATAGGCGGTGAAGGAAACGGCGGAGTTATATACCCTGCAGCCCACTACGGCAGAGACGCACTCGTAGGAGTTGCTTTATTCCTCACACTCCTCGCAAAGAGCGGCAAAAAAGTATCGGAGTTAAAAAAACAATATCCGGCATACGCTATCGCTAAAAACAAAGTGGAACTGACACCGGAAGTAAACGTAGATGCAATATTAAAAGCTATCAAGACAAAATACGCATCAGAAAAAATTACAGACATTGACGGCGTCAAAATTGATTTTAAAGACTCATGGGTTCACCTCCGCAAGTCAAATACAGAACCGATTATCCGTATTTACTCGGAAGCCAAGACACTCGAAGAGGCACAAGCACTCGGAGAATCTATCAAGAATGTCATTATTAACAAAGAGTACTAATCAATCCTTATAACACAACAAAGGGGGCGCTTTCACGTCCCCTTTATTATTATATATCAGTCTTAATTATTCCTTCTTATCCGTCACGCCGGTAAGCGGCTTATGCATCATAGCGTAGATTATAAGCCCGATACCCAATAATATAAACGGTAAACTGAGAAGTTGACCCATATTAAGGATCATATCACGTTCAAACTCCTCCTGTGGATTTTTAACGTACTCTATAAGGAAACGAGCAGTGAAAAGCAAAGTCAAAAACACCCCGAATATAAGACCGGGCCGATTTTGAGCATTTTTCTTCCAATACATCCACATAAACAATCCGAACAATGCGAGATAACACAGCGACTCATAAATCTGTGTAGGGTGACACGCCTGACCTTCATAGAAATAATGCCATTCCGCTGAACGAACAAACATAAAGCCCCATGGTAAATCCGTCGCATGACCGAATATCTCGGAGTTCATCAAATTTCCAATACGTATCAAAGCACCTACAAAGGCTATCGGAATTACAAGTCTGTCAAAAGTCCACAACGGACTGCGCTTCGTTGTAATCACCGAAAACAGCAGCACTGCTATTATTATAGCTATCGTACCGCCATGGCTCGCAAGACCACCCTCCCAAATATACAAAATCTTAATCGGATCGTCCTTGTACTGGTCCCACGCATAGAAAAACACGTGTCCCAAACGAGCACCGATAATAGTGGCACCTACGACCCATAGTAGCAACTTGTCAATCCAATCAGCCGGAACTCCCTCCTTTTTGAACATCTTATCAACAATCTTGTAGCCGACAAGAAAACCGATAGCGAACATAAGTCCGTACCATCTCACCTTGACAAAAGAGTCAATAAGCATAGGATTAACGTCCCAAACAATCGCATTTGATATCATATAGTTACTGATAAAAACCTTTATTCTTCAACAAGGGACATACCTATATTGACAGCTTTCTCATTTGCGGGAAGCAAATGGTGATGACGTTCC
>JALEMF010000046.1 GCA_022768005.1 Bacteroidales bacterium
AAAAAGAAGTTGAGGATTTCTATGAAACAATGAGAGACCCTAAAGATGAAACACCTATATCTTACGGACTTAATTCTAAAGTCGTCAAAGTAAACGGCATAATTGAAGAACAAGTTTATCGTATAGGTGGACTTTACTCCGATGCTATTGAAAAGATTGTGGATAATCTTAAGAAAGCATCTCAGTACGCTGATAATGATGCACAAAAAGAAATTATCAGTTCACTCATTAAATTCTATCAAACAGGTGATTTGAAGGAATTTGACCACTATTCAATCCTATGGGCTGATGATACTGCGTCCAAAGTGGATTTTATCAACGGCTTTATTGAGAATTACGGTGACCCGTTAGGTATGAAAGGTGCATGGGAATCTATCGTAAACTTCAAAAATGACAAAGCATCTCGCAGAACTGAAGTGCTGAGTGCAGATGCTCAATGGTTCGAAAATCATTCTCCTATTGACCCGCGTTTCAGAAAACCGGTGGTAAAAGGCGTTTCCGCTAAAGTTATCACAGCTGCTATTCTTGCCGGGGACTCTTACCCTGCAACTCCTATTGGTATTAACTTACCGAATGCAGACTGGATTCGTGCCGCGCACGGCTCAAAATCAGTAACTATAGAAAATATTACCGAAGCATACGATGAAGCATCTCACGGTAACGGATTTAATGAAGAGTTTGTTATTGACGATGCTACTCGCGAACTTCTTGACAAATATCTTTTCATTACAGATAATCTGCACACTGATTTACACGAATGTCTCGGACATGGCTCCGGCAGACTTTTGCCGGGTGTTGACCCTAATGCAATGAAAGCTCATGGTTCTACTCTTGAAGAAACTCGTGCCGACTTGTTTGCCCTTTACTATCTTGCTGATCCTAAACTTATTGAACTCGGACTTCTCGATAATCCTGAGGCATACAAAGCAGAATATTATAAGTATATTCTTAATGGATATATGACTCAACTCGTAAGAATAGAACCTGGTAAGGACGTTGAAGAAGCACACATGCGTAACCGCAAACTTATTGCAGAATGGTGTTACGAACACGGCAAAGCTGAAAATGTTATTGAACTTATAAAAATTGATGGTAAAACGTTTATCAAGATTAATGACTACAAACGCCTTCGTGAACTCTTCGGTGAACTCCTCGGTGAAATACAAAGAATAAAGAGTACCGGTGACTATGACGCTTGCAGTAAACTTGTTGAGACTTACGCTGTGAAAGTTGATCCTGAACTTCACAAGGAAGTGCTTGAAAGATATGCACACCTTAACATTGCACCGTACCGCGGATTTGTTAACCCGGTATACTCACTTGTAAAAGATGAAAAGGGTAATATCGTTGACGTGAAAATTGACTATTCCGAAGATTATACTTCACAAATGCTTCGTTATTCAAAAGACTATTCTCCTTTGACTAAATAATTATCAATCAAATAAACCAATAAATTCGTATCTGAAATGAGAAAATGGCGTGTAGAAGATAGCGCAGAACTATACAACATCAATGGTTGGGGACTGAAATATTTTTCTATCAACGACAAAGGTCACGTGGTAGTTACACCTCGTGAGGATTCTATGCCTGTTGACTTAAAGGACGTTATGGACGAACTCCGTGTCAGAGACATTAGTGCCCCTGTGCTTCTACGCTTTCCTGATATACTTGACAATCGTGTTGAGAAAATTTCACGATGCTTTAAATGTGCATCTGAACAATACAATTTCACAGGTAAAAACTATATCATTTACCCTATTAAAGTAAATCAGATGAAACCTGTTGTCGAAGAAATCGTTTCTCACGGCAACAAGTTTAATATCGGACTTGAAGCAGGCTCAAAACCTGAACTTCATGCTGTCCTTGCTACGGATATAGCTGAAAATGCACTGATTATCTGTAAT
The DNA here is from genome assembly GCA_022768005.1 of Bacteroidales bacterium. Taxonomy (GTDB): domain Bacteria; phylum Bacteroidota; class Bacteroidia; order Bacteroidales; family Muribaculaceae; genus CAJUPY01. The sequence goes on from JALEMF010000046.1 coordinate 1,905, forward strand.
GGATATAAAGATGAAAACTATATTGAGCTTGCGCTCTTGGCTCAAAAAATGGGTAGAAAAATTTATCTGGTAGTTGAAAAACTAAATGAGTTGAGACTCATTGCTGATATTTCTAAAAGACTAAAGATTAAGCCTAATATCGGTATTCGCATCAAAATTTCAAGTTCCGGTTCAGGTAAATGGGAGATGTCCGGAGGAGACCAATCCAAATTCGGTCTTAATTCAAGTGAACTGCTTGAAGCTCTTGATTTTATGGAACGTCGAGAGCTTAAAGACAGCTTGAAACTCATACACTTCCATATCGGCAGTCAAATAACCAAGATTCGCAGAATCAAAAATGCACTTCGTGAAGCCATGCAGTTCTATGTGCAACTGTCAAAACTCGGATTTAATATTGACTTCGTTGATATAGGCGGAGGCTTGGGAGTTGACTATGACGGTACAAGAAATTCCGCTAATGAAAGTTCTATGAACTACTCAATTCAGGAATACGCTAACGATGCTATTTATACTCTCGTTGATGCTTGTGAAAAGAATAACCTCAAGCAGCCTAATATCATTAATGAGAGTGGTCGCTCTCTCACTGCACACCACTCTATTCTCGTTTTTGACGTTTTGGAAACTACAACATTACCTATTTGTAAAGATAATGAAGAAGTATCTCCTGACGACCACGAGTTGATACGAGAACTTTACGATATCTGGGACAACTTGAATAATCAGAACTTGTTTGAAAGTTGGCACGATGCATTACAGATACGTGAAGAAGCATTGGATTTATTCAGCCTCGGACTATTGGATATCCGTTCTCGAGCAATGATGGAAAAACTATTCTGGTCCATCGCTCGTGAAGCCGGAGAAATTGCCTCATCAATGAAACACCCGCCGGAAGAAATGAAAAATATTGCAAAAATGATTCCCGATAAATATTTCTGCAATTTTTCATTATTCCAATCACTTCCTGACTCTTGGGCTATAGATCAGATCTTCCCTATTATACCCATTTCAAGACTTGACGAAAAGCCTACTAAACTGGCCACTTTACAAGATATTACGTGTGACTCTGATGGTAAAGTCGCAAACTTCATTTCGGATCACGGCTCTGCAAATGCAATTCAGCTTCACCCCCTTAAGCCCGGCGAGCCATACTATATCGGAGTATTCCTTGTAGGCGCATACCAGGAAATCTTGGGAGATATGCACAATCTCTTTGGAGATACAAATGCCGTACATATAAGCGTTTTTAACGACCATTATGATATTGACCAAGTATTTGACGGCGAAACTGTTGCTGACGTCCTTGAATACGTTCAGTATAATCCTAAAAAACTTGTAAGAAATGTTGAAGGATGGGTTACCTCTTCAATGAAATCCGGCATTATTACGCCGGAAGAAGGGCGCGAATTCCTCAGTACATATCGTTCCGGGTTGTACGGATATACTTACCTTGAAAGAGAATAAAATACTTATTTTTAATATATGTAGTAATGTATGTATTCACGCATTGCTACATATATTTTTATTACTTAAATCAAATATCGATATCAATTATGCGTTATTTTATTCGTTTGGCTTATAATGGAAGTAATTACCACGGGTGGCAACGTCAGCCTAATGATTCTTCAGTACAGCAATGCATTGAAGATGCATTATCTACTATTTTACGCATTAAAATTGAAATCGTTGGCGCAGGACGTACGGATACCGGAGTAAATGCTTCCACTATGTACGCCCACTTTGACTTTGACACGATAGATAATGCTAAAAAGGAAAAATTGATAGTCGGTCTTAACTCTATTCTCGGTCGTAATATTGCGATATACGATATAATCTCGGTAAAAGATGACGCACATGCTCGATTTGATGCCAAATGGCGCACTTACCATTATTATACTCATATATCAAAGTCACCATTTATCTATCCCCTAAGTTGGCAAGCACCTAAGAATCTTGATTATGATGCTATGAATGAAGCGGCAAAATTGCTACTTAAAACAGATGATTTTACTTCCTTTGCCAAACTGCATACTGATGCAGTCACTAATATTTGCAAGGTGACCAAAGCGGAATGGGTAAAAAGGTCGGATTGTGACGGATATGTATTTATAATCACTGCTAATAGATTTTTACGAAATATGGTCCGAGCCATAGTCGGTACTCTTGTTGATGTAGGCAGAGGAAAAATCACCATCAGCGAGTTTCAAAAAATAATTGATCTCAAAAATAGGTGTGATGCCGGAGTATCAATGCCCGGTAATGCCCTATTCCTTCACGATATAGTATATCCTGAAGATATTTTTATAACTCCCTTATAATATGCTTCACAGCATATATAGGATGATATAGAAACATTCGAGGTCCAGCCCATGCCATAATATTCTTAATTTTCTGTCTCATTTCAGGTTTATAACAGTGTATTGTACATTTCCTACAAGTAGGTTTGTTATCACTGAAAGGACATTTATCAAGGCGCATAAAAGCATAGTTCAATAATTTCGAGCAATCCTCACACAACTCTTTATTACCTTCATAGTGTAAACAATAAAGGCGTACCATAGATTCTACGATACGCTTTCCTTCTATAATCTTTGACATAGTAATTCAGAAAATTATCCTACAACTCATCATCGTCGAAATCGAAGTCATCGAAATCGAAGTCCCAGCCATCGTTTATTTCCTCGTTGAACTTGGCGAGTTCTCTACCTTCGCGTTTCGTAGGTCTGCCCAATCCTTTTCTACGGTCAATAAACCCATTAATCTTTACGATTTCGAGTAAGTCAAGCTGCGATTGAGGAGTAATATTTTCCATATACTCAGGTACGAGTTTTGCACCAAGACGATTCTCGGTAAGAGCAAGAACTCGAAACGAATATGTTACCGGCGGCTTGCGTACATTAACCACATCGCCGACTTTGATCATCCTTGACGGCTTAACTATAACACCATCACCCATTGTTACTCGACCTTTCTTACATGCGTCAGTAGCAATAGTTCTCGTCTTAAAAATTCTGACGGCCCAAAGCCACTTGTCTATTCTAACTTCCGACTTACCCATTGTTTCGTAGTATATTTTATTTACTTATTATTATAAGTATTCATAGCATTGTTAATTCCGGCAAGACAGAATTCTTTGATTGCATCTACTGCAATCCCTATTCTTGTAGGAAGAGATTGTCTTTGATCCAACGTAAAAGAACCAAGAACATAATCAATTTGTCCACCCTTTGGAAAGTCATTGCCGATTCCGAATCGTAAGCGAGGGTATGCGTCTGTCTGAAGCATCTGAGCAATATTTTTAAGCCCGTTATGCCCGGCATCGCTACCCCTACCCTTTATTCGGATTGAGCCAAAAGGCAAAGCAAGGTCATCAACTATCACAAGGATATTCTCCAACTCAACACCTTCCTTATCCTTCCAATATTTTACGGCATTGCCGCTTAAATTCATATACGTGGAAGGCTTTAAAAGTATTAATTGCTGATTTTTAAGTCTCATACGGGCAATATCTCCATAACGCTCGGTACTAAAAGCAGTATTGGACGCCTCTGCAAAGGCATCCAATACTTTAAAGCCTATGTTGTGTCGAGTATTACGGTATTCATCTCCGATATTACCCAGACCAACAATAAGAAATTTCATCGTTGTCCTGATTGTTTCTAAAATTACTTAGTTGCAGCAGTAGCGGCAGCACCACGAGCAGCACGAGTTAATTGAACTGCACATACAACTGCGTTCTTTGCGTTAACAAGTTCAAGACCTTCAAAGTGAAGTTCACCAACTTGAAGAGTTTTACCAAGACCAAGGTTATCAACGTTGATAACAACTCTTTCAGGAATGTTAGTATAGATAGCTTTTACTTTGAGTTTCTTCATTGAAAGAGAAAGTTTACCACCGGCTTTAACACCTTCTGCGTGACCTTCAAGTTTAACTGGAACTTCTACTACAACAGGTTTGTTTTCTGTTACCTCAAGAAGATCGATGTGAAGGATAGCGTCAGTTACAGGGTGGAACTGTATTTCGCGAAGCACAGCCATTTTCTTTTGACCATTGAATTCGAGTTCAATAGCAAATACGTCCGGAGTGTAAACGAGTTTACGTACTGCATCAACTGTTACAGCGAGGTCTGTTGTGATTACAGCTTTGTTATCACCGATTTCTACGAGTTTTTCACCTGCTTGAAGTGTACCATTGAATGGAAGTTCAACAAGTTCGCCACCGTTAAGAACTACAGGGATTTTACCTTCGCTGCGAAGAGTTTTTGCAGCCTTTTTGCCGAGGTCGACACGTGCTTCAGCTTTTAGTTGAAAAGTGTTCATTGTTTAATTAATTTTAGTTGTGTTACTCAGAATTAAGTTTAGTTGCTCCTTAATTCCCCATCACACGTAGCGTGGAGCGCTAAAAAGCGGTGCAAAGTTACAATTTTTTTTTCAATTAGCCAAGAATACGTTTGTTTTTTAAATTATCAATTCTTTAAATCTTTTGTAATCAGATATTTATATGGAATTTTTTGAACACTTTTAAGGATAAACTTGTTAATATTTAATTACAAATATAAATCATTCAAAATAATTGCTTATATTTGCATTGTCACTATCACAATCACAACAATTATTTTACCTATAAAAAATTTGATTATGAATAACAACCTTCAGAATGAACTTGAAAAAGCACAAAGCGAGATTGCATTGCTTAAAAAAGAGGTCATAAGACTTAGTGATTCTTGCAATAGAAGTGTGTCACGTGCATGGATTTGGCTCTCTGTGTTTTTCTTTTTTATAGCACTTCTTATGGGAAGCATTGCATTGGATTATAAAGATAGAGCAGATAACAATGTGGCAGATAAAGAGGTAAATCTGTCTAACGAAATATCCGCTACTGATTTTTTGAATTAAGGAATTAAAAATGACGTGAAATATCATGTCATTTTTAGTTATCAGTTATAAGATATTTAAGAACCGGTATTAACTATCGGCTGTGCAGGTTCATCAGCACAAAGGACAACGAGGAGATTACTTACCATTGATGCCTTTTGTGAATCATCAAGTATTTCAATTCCTTCATTAGAAAGTCCGTCAAGTGCCATTTTTACCATTGACACTGCTCCTTCAACAATTTTTTCACGTGCGGAAATAATAGCTTCCGCTTGTTGACGTCGCAACATTACTGCTGCAATTTCCGGAGCGTATGCAATATAATTAAGTCTGGCTTCCACAACCTCCATTCCTGCCATATTAAGACGTTCATTAATTTTATCTTCAAGAGTGTGATTAATTTCAGTACCACCGCTGCGTAATGTAAGTTCTTCAGCCGCAGTATTGCGTGACTCATCGTATGCATAATGCCCTGTAACTTCTCTTAACGCAGCATCGCATTGGATACTTACGAATTTTTCAAGTACTTTGGAGTTTGACATACCTTCTGCAGGCAATGTACCCGAATCAACGTCAAAGACTGCCTTATAAGTATCTTTTACTCTCCATACAAGCACCATTCCTATCATCACCGGATTACCGATTTTGTCGTTAACCTTGATAGGTTTGATTTCCATATTTTTGAGTCGGTAAGACAATTTTCGAGTAGTCATAAATGGATTTATCCAATAGAAGCCCACCTTTTTGAACGTTCCCATATATTCTCCAAAGAATAACACTACGCGGACTTCATTTGGCTCTATTATCATAAAGCCGAACATGCATATCAGGAAGAGAATTATTACCGGCACAAAGCAACCCCATGCCACTTTCTCATCAAAAAACAAAAAAGGTAAAGTACCTATGACAGGCAGTATGACCACTTGAACAAGCAACATCATCAAGCCGCTCAGTGCTTTTCCTTGAAAATCAAACTCTTGAGTTGAATTGTCTGTTTTCATAATTGTATATATTAAATTAAAAAATGTTTTATTCACCGTATTCCGCAAGATAAGCTTCGCATGCTTCAACAAGTTCATCGTACCACTCTTTGCCAAATTGAGCCGTCAATGGTCCTTTAAGAAATTGATATAGACGAATTTGTTTTTTTCTACCAAGTATCTCAGCACATTTACATATCTTCCATTTATGGTAGTTTACAGCGGTAAAAGTAGGGTATTTCGTAAGTCTTACAGGATACAAATGGCATGATGATGGTTTTAGAAAATCTATTTTACCTTCGCGGCAAGCCTTTTCAATAGCACACAGACACATACCATTCTTTCCATAAGTAGTAAACACGCAGTTCTTGCCGTCAATAATTGATGTTACCAAGTCTCCTTCCTCATCAATATACGACACACCGTTTTCTTTAATTTCTTGTTGGGCTTGAGGCAACAAGTCGTCCCATATTACAGGAAGCATCTGTTCAATTTTCTCTTTTTCTTCCTGCGTTATCGGTGCTCCGGCATCTCCTTCGATACAACATTCACCAAGGCATGAATCCAAGTCACAACAAAAAAATTGTTCTATTAAGTCAAGCGACACAAGTTTATCTTGTATTTGTAACATAACCGTTTCTTCTGTTTCTTCTGATTTCAATTTTATGTTTAATTATATTATTAATAATTCGAGTATGCAACAGCGGTACTTATCAATCTATCGTATCTGTCACCGGGTTTTCGAGTGTACACGAAGATAGTGTATTCATTCACCGTCTGATACTTATCACCTTCCACTACTTCCGTTAATCCTGCCTTTTGCCCTTTAGGTACGGCTATATATTGATAGTTGTACGAACCTTGTTTCATTAGTAACGTCTTTTCGTAGCAGTCCGTAGCAGTATTATAAACCATAAGAGATTCTGAATTAAGCCTTCTGTTTAAGAAATCACTATCTATATAGATGTCATAATTATGATAGTGAGGAGCCTCAAGTGCGAAATGTACAGCCATATAATCTGCCTCTATCTCACTTTGATCCGAATTATATTCACGGATTACGTATCTGCCGAATTGAGTTCTATCGTATGTGTATTGTTCCATACACCTCGGTTCATCTTTAAACAGTGTGGCGTGGTAATATGGATGATAATATTGTACTTCATCAATTCTCATTCCGGGATAATTAACGGATATATTTTCAAAACGCCTGTACTCATTTCCTGCAGCAAAAATGAGTGGTCTTAAATGTTCGTAATACGCTTTATAACCTGCCACTCGTGATGGTGTCGTCAATTTAACGGTATTATCTTGCCTGCTGTTTTGAACCACATATACTTTTAAGTCAGAAAAAATATTTTGTACTCCGGCTTTTGCACAATCCACAGATAGTGACAGTTGCTGATGAGAATTATTATAATCTATATCCGTGCGAGTGGTGATATCCACAGATGTCACCGCAGATGCTTCCGAAACGTATATACGGACTTGTAAAAGTATTTCATCAGGATTTGACTCTTCATACACTTTTAAGAGATAGTTTCCGGACTTGGTCACATACAATTCTTCATTAGGAAATGACAGTTTGTAATGAACATAGTGCACGACAGTGGATTGAGAATATTCGTAATCCGTAATGTCTGCGACATTAAATCCATCTAAAAATTCAGAATCAACAAGCGATGACGGTGTCCAATCGGAATTGCAGTGTTGAAGTGAATATCTGAGGAAACTCCTGTCTTCCGCTATTTCATCAAACTCTATTGTCAAAACGTCTGATGTGTTGAAATTTAATATCAGTGGTGTAAGGTAATTCCCGTTTACAGACGTCTGCAAGGTCTTAAAGTTCGGATTAAAAATACCGGTCATCGTATCTTGAGACATACCGGTAACCGTTGCCATAAGAAAAAATAGCAACAACAGGAATTTACCAATCAATCGGTTCTTT
>JALEMF010000054.1 GCA_022768005.1 Bacteroidales bacterium
GATTTTGAAAATAATTATTTGAAAAGTCTTGGTAAATTGAAAAGTAAAATTTAACTTTGTTTCGTATGTAGAAGCATATTTCTGTATGCTACCTGAAATATCAAATAACTGATTATTGACACCTTAAATTTTTAATCATTGAATATATTCTCATCATGAAAGATCTTAAAGTATTAAGAATATTTGTATTATTGCTGATAGCAGTTGTTTCGTTTTATTCCTTGATCCATATTTGAAAGGGTGTGCGTGAGTCTTTTTATATTAATTTCTTTTGTAGATTTATAAGCCGATGAAATACTTAATGCCCATATTATTAGAGTTGACAAAAGTAAATCCCGTAACAGGTGATAAAATCGTGCGTCAACGCTATGTTACTCAATCCGAAATCCATAAATATCGGGGAGACTTTGAATGTATCGGCAATAAATGGCGATTACATACAGAAACAGGTTTTACGATATCGTAAAATCAGAATCACTATTACATTAAGGATAATCAAGGCTCAATAGTAACCGTAGTAAGTGAAAACGGATCAATAGAAGAACAAACCGCATATTACCCGACGGGTGTACCATACCGAATATTTGACCGCCAACCTGTAACGGACCGCAAACACATAGGCAATGAGTGGCTTGCTTTTAACGGACTGAACACGTACGATAACACCGCCCGTTATCATTATCCTATAATACCCTCATACGATACAATAGACCCCAATGCCGAAGATTATCCCGGCATCTCACCGTATGCGCATTGCGCCGGAAATCCAAGAAATGTGATTGACCCGAGTGGAATGGATCCAGTTTATGATTTGAATGGAAATTATCTTGGAAATACGAAAGAAGGATTTACGGAGTAATATTAATATATACAGGCAATGAAGCACCTGATTTTTCTGCTTATTCAGCGGAAGAAATCACTTCCGACTACCCTGTTGTTACTCTTGACGAATTTAGATCAAATATAGAGAACGATGCAATTTCAAAAATATTTACAGATATAATTTCAAAATTTGATAATACTAAAGTATTGGATGTGACATTTTCTTTGAAAACGATAGAAGGTGGTAAAATTCACTATAGGGAAAGTGAAAGTTCTACTTGGAATACGGAATATTCTGAACATCGTAAATATATAAAAATTTCAGGCAATGGAAAAACTACTTCATACGAGAATACTGTAGAAAACACAGTATCAAGTGTATTGGTTCATGAATGGTATGGACATGGTATTAAATACGTCTCAGATGAATACAATAATCATTCAAAAGCGTATGAATATGTTCAGAAAAGCCCATTTTGGAATAAAACGACTGATAAATATAAGGAATTTGTATTAAGACAATATAATATTTATAAAAACAAGGAAAATGAAAAAAGAAAAAAGTGAAAATCCGATTATTATTTTGTTCCTTTTGTTATTGATGGTATTATTGTCTGTTGGTCCGACTTACGGCAAGTCTGATAAGTTTGATTCTATGAGTTGTAATCTTTTTTATCCGGGACGAGTCTCACTGATGTTTCGTAGCAATGGAGTAGATTCCTATTTGTATTATATTGGAGATTTGAGAAATCCAATGTCATACGAATTTGTGTATAAATTAAATGCTGAAGAAACAAAAATTCTTTCTGATTATCTGTACGATATGATTATAACTAAAGACGGAAAACCATTTACTGTGATAAGAGAAGTGCCTTGGAACGCAAAAATTCCGGAGAATGAAAAAGAAACCATAATGAGCGCAGGAATGCAGTTATCCGACAAATACTGTTCATTACGAGTAGGTGGATATCGTTGGAGTAATTTAGATTCTGTTAATAGATATTTTGATGAATATATAAAATACTCTGAAAATTTTAAAAATATGATTAGATATTTTGATAAATTAGCGTTTAAAGCAATGAATCAAGGAATATTACATAAAGGTATTGAATTTTACTGTAATTGTGATAGTTCCAAAGTGCAAGGTTACACCATAGACTTTGGTGAAAAAATAATAAGGTACTCGCACAATAGAGGAAAATTGTTCAAAAAGGATTTGTACGATTGTAAACCAAAATATTTAAAATCAAGTGAAATTGAGATGCTTAATGAATACATTAAAAAGTTTTATATACAAAAGAAAACAATTAAAATTAATCAAGACAAGCAGTATGCGGTAAATGATATTGTTAGTTTGGCTGTTAAAATCACTTTCAAGGGAAGTCCTGTGTCTGATATGAATCATTATTTTGCAGATGAAAATACTGATGTGAATAAAACAATATATACCGAAGAATTTGTAGAATTCATTGATTATATAAAATATTTATTTAGCAAATATCAATAAAATCCCGGAATTGTAACATTATGGTGTGGATATGAGAGAAAAGATATTTTTCTTAATATTTATTACGATAGTATTGCTTTCTTCGTGTGGTAATACCAATAACATAATAGGAACTTGGAAAAGTGAAAATGATTCCATTGTAATTATTTTTAATCACGATTCAACATATATGGCAACTATAAAACCATATACAATAGCAACTCCAAATGAAAATAGCGATTCTGTAATTCAAATAAAAGGGAGATGGAAATTGTATAATTATGAGTCAAGTATATCTAATAGAATTAAGTGTCTGCGATTCCCTGTGTATGAAATCGAACTGGGAATGTCGCCATTGACACCTATGTACAGATTATATTATAATTTTGATACGATGTATATGATATATGGAGAACAAGGGAAACAACGGTTCTTAGAAAAATTGATATGAAAATTTTTAATTTGATATTATTGTTTTTATTCGCAGTGTTATTATACTCTTGTAGATCCAAGTCAAATGATTTTATTGGCACATGGAAATGCTGCAATGATGACATTATATTAAAACTTGAGAAAGATGGTACTTGTGAAGTGACTTTAAAGCCATTTTTGGCCGGTATACTGAATTTTAGTTCTGACACCATTACACATTTGCATTGTAAATGGCAGATAAAAGATAAAAAAAACAATATATGTTTTGATATTAATATTGTAGAACATGGTATAACAGTAGATAATGATAAATTCGGTAATATAGGCTATTTTCAATATGAACCGATTTCAGATTGCTTATTAGTTGTGTATTATGACGACTTAGGTGTCTTTTATAATCTTAGTAAATGTAGCAACTGATAAGTCTTGATAATAAATCTAAGTTTATAAATTCAACCTGCAAGTTTAATTAACTTATTAAAAAAATATTCAAAATGAAAAAAATATTGATTTACATATTAGCCTTATTTTCGTTTAGTACAATATATAGTCATACTGTAGTTTTTGACAATTATCAAGGAATAAGGTGTGACAAGACGTGTGGAAATATATTGGTTGATATGTGGGGCGTAGATAGTGTCGTTAGGTATTTGGTGGGTCACAAATCAATAAGTTTAACGTTGTATTGTGATTCTATCGGAAATGTTGATAGTGTAATTGATGTACCCTTGCATAGGGCGTATGATGCAAATGCTAAGGAAAAATTTATTAATTATTTTGCAAAGCATAAAGTTCGGTGTGAATATTATTCAGATGCTTATTATGATTGGAATAAACGTAATAATCATAACCAATATATTGCGGACCTTGATAGGTTTATAAGTGATGAACAAGCAAAGTTCGATAGTGTACTTAAAGAAACCGGTTATCAGAAACAGTTGTGTTTCCCCGGAAATTTATCAGTCAGAGATAAGGCTGAAGATGATGGCTATGAAGAGTTGTCAAAGTTTGAGCGGATACTGATTCGCCTTGATATTCCATTAGACAGCGTTAACTTGGCGGATATAGACGTGGAAAGTGTCGGATATCTTTTTTAAAGAACATATAATGCTTGGATATGATTAGGAGAATAGTGAATGTGTTAAATAATGTAAACTTGTGTAATGTTTGATAATTAAAAATTTTCAGAGTCATAAATAATTACTATATTCGCTAACCTAAAAGGGGTAACCTTAAAGCAAGAATAAATAACCTAAAAAACTAACATATAATTCATGAGTTATCTAAAGTTTGACAAAAACCTGATGATAAATCTCGAACAGTCACTCCCGAAGGAAATGCTTCGTACAAATCAAGCGGGAGCGTATCACTGTACTACTCTTGTAGGTTGTAACACACGTAAGCAGCATGGCTTGTTTGTGATGCCGCTGCCGCAGATGGATACTTATAGTCCTCATGTGTTACTTTCATCGCTTGACGAAACGGTGATACAGCACGGTGCTCCGTTTAATCTCGGTATTCACAGGTACCGCGGCGGAGTGTATAGTCCTAACGGACACAAGTATATCCGTGAATTTGACTGTGAGAACGTACCTCGCACCACTTACCGTGTAGGCGGTGTGATTTTGACTAAAGAGAAAATTTTCATAACCAATGAAAACAGAATTTTAATCCGCTATACTCTTGTAGAGGCTCACTCGCCTACAACGCTCGAATTCCGCCCGTTTCTTGCATTCCGTGATTCAAATGCGCTATGTATTGCAAATGATAAGTTGAATAAGGATTGTGTTCCGGTGGCTAACGGTATTGCTACGTGTATGTACCCGGGCTATCCTACGCTCTATATGCAGTTCAGCCGCAAGCCGGAATGGGTGAATGACGGATATTGGTACAAGGATATCGAGTACGTTAAGGACCTTGAGCGCGGAGTGCCTTATACAGAGGACTTGTGGGTTCCGGGATATTTCTCAGTTCCTATCAAGAAAGGCGAGTCCGTGATATTCTCTGCCGGAGTGGAAGAAATTTCGCCGCGTTCGCTTAACAAGCTTTATGAAAAAGAAATTGCAACTCGTACGAACCGTACATCTTTCTATAACTGTCTTAAGAATTCCGCAAAGCAGTTTTACTTATTCTCAGGTAAGGAGGCATATATGCTTTCCGGCTATCCATGGGGTGTAATTCTTGCGCGGAACACGTTTATGTCCTTGCCGGGCAATACGCTGTCAATCCATCATCGTGAGGATTTTGAGAAGATTATGGGTACGGCATCTCGTGCTTTGATGAGATTTATGGACACCGGATATAAGTCCACCCATATTCTCGGTATTGACTTGCCGGATATCCCTCTATGGGCTGTAAGAGCGGTTCAGCAGTACGCTAAGTCCGTGGGAACAGAGGAGGCAAAAAAACTCTATGCTCCGTTCCTTGAAAAAA
>JALEMF010000137.1 GCA_022768005.1 Bacteroidales bacterium
TTACAATGGCAGGTACAGCGAGAAGCCACCGGGCGACCGGGCGCAGAACTCGAAAGCCTGTCTCAGTTCGGATTGGAGTCTGCAACTCGACTCCATGAAGCTGGATTCGCTAGTAATCGCGCATCAGCCACGGCGCGGTGAATACGTTCCCGGGCCTTGTACACACCGCCCGTCAAGCCATGGGAGCCGGGAGTACCTGAAGTACGTTAGCGCAAGCATCGTCCTAGGGTAAAACTGGTGACTGGGGCTAAGTCGTAACAAGGTAGCCGTACCGGAAGGTGCGGCTGGAACACCTCCTTTCTGGAGCAGAACTCCGAAAGAAGCAAGCAGCAAACGACACTGACCAAAGGTAAGTTTGATGTAGAAGACGTGAGCGTTCACGTACTGCTCTCCAAGTCTATTGAAGGGGAATTAGCTCAGCTGGCTAGAGCACCTGCCTTGCACGCAGGGGGTCATCGGTTCGAATCCGTTATTCTCCACTTGAGCGCACATTGACATTATGGAAGCGAGTGAATGAGAAATCATTCCTTGACGAAAAGAAATACGAGTAAAGAAAAGAATCTAATTCACAGAGCGAACTTAAGAGTTCGAACGAAAAGATAGGCAAACTCGAAAGAGTTAGGTCAGTTACGAAAGACTCTTTAAACCGAAAAAGGAAAGGAGAGAAGGGCACATGAAGGATGCCTTGGCTCTCGGAGGCGAGGAAGGACGTGATAAGCTGCGAAAAGCCACGGGGAGGAGCAAATATCCTTAGATCCGTGGATATCCGAATGGGGCAACCCGCCGGAAGCGATTCCGGCACAGCGCAGAGCGCTGGGCGAACCAGGGGAACTGAAACATCTAAGTACCCTGAGGAAAAGAAAACAAAAGTGATAGCGCAAGTAGTGGCGAGCGAACGCGCCAGAGCCCAAACCGGAGGTGTTGAGGCACCGTCCGGGGTAGAAGGACCGTCAACAAAGATACATGGGAACGTTAGTAGAATAGTTTGGAAAGACAAGCCGTAGAGGGTGACAGCCCCGTAAACGAAAACGCGAACATAATCGAGACGGCACCTGAGTACCGCGGAACACGAGAAATTCTGTGGGAATCAGCGGGGACCATCCCGTAAGGCTAAACACTACCGAGAGACCGATAGCGAACCAGTACCGTGAGGGAAAGGTGAAAAGAACCTCGAACAGAGGAGTGCAATAGACCCTGAAATCATGTGCCTACAAGCGGTTGGAGCTGCTACGTGCAGTGACAGCGTGCCTTTTGCATAATGACCCTACGAGTCACCGATGCCGGCGAGGCTAAGAGTTAAGAAACTCGGAGCCGAAGCGAAAGCGAGTCAGAATATGGCGTATAGTCCGTATCGGTGGACGCGAAACCAAGTGATCTACCCTTGGTCAGGCTGAAGGGAGGGTAACACCTTCTGGAGGGCCGAACAGGTAAGCGTTGAAAAGCTTTCTGATGAACTGAGGGTAGGAGTGAAAGGCCAATCAAACTTGGAGATAGCTCGTACTCCCCGAAATGCATTTAGGTGCAGCCTCGGGCGCAGTACCGTGGAGGTAGAGCGACTGATTGGATGAGAGGGCTTCACCGCCTATCAAGTCCTGACAAACTCCGAATGCCATCGGACGAACCCCGGGAGTAAGGGCGCGGGTGCTAAGGTCCGCGTCCGAGAGAGGAACAACTCAGACCATCGTCTAAGGCCCCTAAATCCGTGCCGA
>JALEMF010000068.1 GCA_022768005.1 Bacteroidales bacterium
GAAACCATGAGTCTCACAAAAAGATACGGCAGATATATATTCCCATTAACAGTTTTTGTCGATTTTATTATAATAAATGTGATATTGTTCACGGTGTTGCATCATACGGGAAACATCGAAGATACTATAAAGCTGCGTGCAGTGTTTTTATGCGCTAATTTAGCTTATCTCCCTACGCTGTTTATATACCTCTTTGATGTGCATAGTGTAAGAGCATTACACATCGACCGTATTATCAAGATTGCTATAAAGTCCGTGTTCCTCCATGCTTGCTGCTTTATTGCGATGCTTTACATTCTCCAGGCTTGGGTGCCTGCACAGGCATTATGGCTGTTTTACGGAGCATACATTGTGGTGTTGCCGCTGACATGGTCAATCTGCCGATTAATACTGAAGCATTATCGCAAAAACGGCTATAACTTCCTCAGAGTGGTAATCATCGGTACTGACGAGAATGCCGAGAGGCTTACTTATAATCTTCTCTCTGACCCGGGATTCGGTTACCGTATTTTAGGATATTTCGGACCTAAGCCGAGCAGTGACTTCAAGTGGAACTATGAGGGAGATATTAATATTCTTGAGAAATTCATTAAGGATAACGAAGTAGATGAAATATATTTCACAATGTCCGGCGAAAATCGTAACGGGATTGCGGAAGTAATACGTATTGCAGAGAAAAACGTAGTGAAATTCAATTACGTTCCTCACATCAACAAGTATATCGAGAGAAAATACGAACTTAACCTTATCGGAACTCTGCCGGTACTTTCTATCCACCCTACTCCGCTTGCAAATCCGTTTAACCGCTTTATTAAACGTGCCTTTGACATAGCATTTTCCGGCACTTTCCTGATATTTTCACCGATATTGTTTATTCCTATAGCAATAGCCATCAAACTTTCATCACCGGGACCGGTATTTTTCAAGCAGCAAAGGACAGGTTACCGCGGTAAGCCGTTCACTTGCTGGAAGTTCCGTACTATGAAGGTAAACAAGCTTGCAGACGAAATTCAAGCCACGGAGAATGACCCGAGAAAAACTAAAGTAGGTGACTTTCTTCGCCGTTCTTCACTTGACGAATTGCCACAATTCATAAATGTATTTTTAGGTGATATGTCCGTTGTAGGTCCTCGTCCCCACATGCTGAAATGCACTGAAGATTACAGTAAACTTATTGAGCAATACATGGTTCGCCACACTGTAAAAACCGGTATAACAGGTTGGGCGCAGGTAAACGGCTATCGCGGTGAAATAAAGGAATTCTGGCAGATGGAACGCCGTGTGGAATACGATATTTGGTATGCGGAACACTGGTCTTTCCTCCTTGACCTGAAAATCATCGTCAAGACTGTCACTAACATTATCCAAGGTGATAAAAACGCCTACTAAAAATAATAAAGAAGACTAATTATAGTTAAAAATCCCTATTCCGCTGATAAAACTCAGATTAACAAAAAGCGGAGTAAAAGTAATCGTTAGTCCTATTTTTTCACAAATAAGTACCTTTTGTTTTAAGAAAGCAAATTAAAGGCTACAAATAGTAAAAACAGCCGCAGAGCTTAACACCTTTTGCGGCTGTTTTCGTGTATAATGAAAGGTTTTGAAAATAATAAATAAGTTTATAATTTTGCCGGACAATTACAGTTAACCTCAAATTTAAGAAACAATAAAACATAGCATATAATGGGAAATTCAGTTAAGACACGTATTGAGCACGACTTGCTCGGTGAACGTGAAATGACATCAGACAAGCTCTATGGAATACAGACACTGAGAGGAATTGAAAACTTCAATATCAGTAATTTCAAGTTAAGTCAATATCCGCTGTTCATTAACGGACTTGCTTACACTAAAATGGCTGCCGCCTATGCCAACCATGACCTTGGATTGCTGACAGAAGAACAGTTTAAGGGCATCTGTGCTGCATGTAAGGACTTGCTTGACGGAAAGTACCACGACCAATTCCCCGTAGATATGATTCAAGGCGGTGCCGGCACAAGCACCAATATGAATGCTAATGAAGTAATCGCAAATCTTGCCCTTATCCACACAGGTCACGAACCGGGCGAATACCAATACTGCGATTCACATGATCAAATAAACCGTTCTCAATCCACAAACGACGCTTACCCTACCGCCATACATTTAGGACTGTACGCAAGCCATTTGGCACTACTGCCTCACCTTGAAATGCTCATAAAGTCGTTCCACAAAAAAGGTGAAGAATTTGCGTCAGTCATCAAAATGGGACGTACACAGCTCCAAGATGCAGTACCGATGACGTTAGGACAAACTTTTAACGGATTCGCAAGTATTCTTAACGATGAAATAAAGCACTTAAACCAAGCTGCAGAGGACTTCCTGACAGTCAATATGGGAGCAACAGCAGTGGGTACAGGTATCTGCTCCGAACCGGGATACGCTGAAGCTACAGTCAAAGCATTGGCTGAACTTACAGGCTGGGATATAAAGTTATCCGGCGACCTTGTGGGTGCAACTTCAGACACCTCTTGCATGGTAGGATATATGTCTGCGTTAAAACGCGTAGCAGTGAAACTTAACAAAATATGCAACGACTTACGTTTGCTCTCAAGCGGACCGAGATGCGGCTTAGGCGAAATAAACTTGCCGGCACGTCAACCCGGATCATCAATTATGCCGGGCAAGGTAAATCCGGTAATACCGGAAGTAGCAAGTCAAGTGGCATTTAAGGTGATCGGAAACGAACTCTGCGTGACAATGGCAGGTGAAGCCTCACAACTTGAACTGAACGCAATGGAACCTGTAATGGCACAATGCTGCTTCGAATCCGTTGACCTTCTCAAAAACGCATTCGACACTCTTCGCACCCTCTGCGTTGACGGAATCACGGCAAACGAAAAAGCGTGCAGAGACGAGGTACATAACAGCATCGGCATCGTCACCGCACTTAACCCGTATATCGGCTACGACCACTCTACAAATATAGCAAAGAAAGCCCTTCAGACAGGCGAAAGCGTATCGGAATTAGTGGTAAAAGAAGGTATTCTCACCAATGAAGACCTTGAGACAATTCTTGACCCGAAAAATATGGTAAAACCGGTCAAATTGGATATCAAGCCGCTTAAATAGATATTATTAAGAAACATAAAATTACACAAAGGCTGTAGCAGAAAATTCCTCTGCACAGCCTTTTTTCGTCAGCAAGACCGGTAATAAAGAGCCTCGGAGAAACTCTGTCTGCCGGAAACACAGTATAAGCGTAGCACCATGCGGTGATAAACATTTTTCATCCAATACACACATTATAGATATTCGATCTGTGGTAAAGACATCACTTGTAAAGTGTGAAATATGAGTTGGTAATACCGGGAAAAACGCAATATTGTATTGACGTCAATGAAAAAGCCATAGCATATTATAAAGATTTTCGCTATATAAGCCTTTAATATCGCAGTTTTTATGTATTTTTGCATATAATTTGGAAAAGAAACGACTTTATTATGCGACATTTCACAAACGTAAACGATATAGGCGACTTACGCATCGCACTTGCAGAGGCTCTTGAAGTGAAAAAAGACCGTTTTGCTTTTACTGAGTTAGGTAAAAACAAGACATTGCTGATGATTTTCTTCAACTCGTCTTTACGTACCCGTCTGAGTACTCAGAAGGCGGCTATGAACCTCGGCATGAATGTCATTGTCCTTGACGTAAATCAAGGTGCCTGGAAACTTGAGACGGAGCGCGGTGTAATCATGGACGGTGACAAGCCGGAGCATTTGCTTGAAGCAATACCCGTGATGGGGTGTTACTGCGACGTAATCGGTGTACGCTCTTTTGCACGTTTTGAATCCAAGACTGATGACTATGAGGAAAAAATCCTCAATCAATTTATAAAATATTCCGGACGTCCTGTTTTCTCTATGGAAGCCGCTACTCGTCACCCGCTGCAGTCCTTTGCGGACCTCATCACGATTGAAGAATACCGCAAGAATGACAGACCTAAAATCGTTATGACTTGGGCTCCTCACCCGAAGGCTTTACCTCAGGCTGTGCCGAATTCATTCGCAGAGTGGATTAACGCTGCGGGCTACGACTTTGTGATAGCAAATCCTGAGGGCTATGACCTTGACCCTAAATTCACAGGTAATGCTGTCGTAACTCACAATCAAGACGAGGCACTTATAGGTGCAGACTTCGTATATGCAAAGAATTGGAGCGCATACACAGACCCTAACTATGGTAAAGTCCTTTCCACAGACCGCAGCTGGACTGTCACTTCTGAAAAAATGGCTCTGACGAATAATGCATTCTTTATGCACTGTCTGCCTGTGAGAAGAAATATGATAGTAAGCGACGATGTCATAGAAGCACCTACCTCACTCGTTATCCCGGAAGCTGCAAACAGAGAGATTTCCGCACAAGTAGTATTAAAACGTATTCTTGAATCGCTATAACAATATAAGCACAATATGAAAAAATTTAAACGTACCCTCGTTACAACAGCGTTGCCATACGCAAATGGACCGGTACATATCGGTCACCTTGCCGGAGTATATGTCCCGGCTGATATATACGTTCGTTATCTTCGTCTTAAAGGTGAGGACGTGGTAATGATTGGAGGTAGTGATGAACATGGTGTTCCTATCACTATCAAGGCAAAGGCTGAAGGTGTGACTCCTCAAGATATTGTTGACCGTTACCATAAAATCATCAAGGACTCTTTTGAGGAACTGGGTATTTCTTTTGATATATATTCACGTACCACTACTCAAATCCACACTGACACTGCATCTGAATTCTTCCGTCACTTGTACGAAAAAGGCGAATTTGTTGAAAAGACTTCAATGCAGCTTTACGATGAGAAGGCAAACCAATTTCTCGCTGACCGCTACGTAACAGGTGAATGTCCACATTGCCACAACCTTAACGCTTACGGTGACCAATGCGAGAAATGCGGTTCTTCACTGAACGCTACAGACTTGATTAATCCAAAGAGTGCCATCACAGGCAATACCCCTGTTCTCCGTGAGACTCGTCACTGGTATCTTCCGCTTGATAAATGGCAGGACAAGTTGGCTCACTGGATTCTTGACGAACATAAGGAATGGCGTCCGAATGTGTACGGTCAGTGTAAATCCTGGCTTGATCTCGGACTTCAGCCGCGTGCTGTGAGCCGTGACCTTGATTGGGGTGTACCTGTACCTGTAGAAGGTGCCGAAGGTAAAGTGCTTTACGTGTGGTTCGACGCTCCTATCGGATACATTTCAAACACTAAGGAACTGCTTCCGGATACTTGGGAAAGATACTGGAAAGACCCTGAAACACGCATCATAAACTTTATCGGTAAAGACAACATCGTGTTCCACTGCATCGTATTCCCTGCTATGCTTATGGCTTACGGTGATAACTATCAACTTCCTGACAATGTTCCTTCAAATGAATTCCTGAACCTTGAAGGCGACAAGATTTCCACTTCACGAAACTGGGCTATTTGGCTCCACGAATATCTCCGCGACTTCCCCGGCAAGCAAGATGTACTACGCTATGTTCTTACTGCCAATGCTCCGGAGGCAAAAGATAATGACTTCACTTGGAAAGACTTCCAGACAAGAAACAACAGTGAGCTGGTAGCTATCCTCGGCAATTTCGTAAACCGTGCCATTGTGCTTACACACAAATACTTCGCAGGCGTAGTTCCTGCAGCAGGCGAACTTCAAGACATCGACAAAGCTGCGCTTGAGGAAGTTGTTTCCATCAAGAGAGCACTCTCTGAAGCACTTGATGGCTTCCACTTCCGTGAAGCCCTTAAAGAGGCTATGAACCTCGCTCGCCTCGGTAATAAATACTTACAAGACACCGAGCCATGGAAGGTTGCAAAGACTGATATGGAACGAGTTAAGACTATCCTTAACGTCGCTCTTCAGATTTGCGGTGACATTGAAGTGGCGTTCGAACCGTTCTTGCCGTTTATGTCCGAAAAACTTGCTAAAATCCTCAAAATCGAGCACAACGACTGGGATATGCTTGCAAAAACCGATATTATTCCTGCCGGAACTCAACTCGGTGAACCGGAACTGCTCTTTGAAAAGATTGAGGACGAAACTATACAGTACCAGCTTGACCGCCTTGCTCGCATCAAGAAGGAAAATATCATCAAGAATTTCAAGCCGGAACCTGTGGCTGAAACTATTGATATTGACACTTTCGCCAAGGCTGACTTGCGTGTAGGCACTGTCCTTGACTGTCAGAAAGTGAAGAAGGCTAAGAAACTCCTTCAGTTCTCTATTGATGACGGTACAGGCAATCCTCGTACCATTCTCTCCGGCATCGCAGAGCATTATGACCCTGCAACACTCGTAGGAAAGCAAGTAGTATATATCGCAAACCTCGCACCGAGAAAAATCTGCGGAATAGAGTCAGAAGGTATGATTCTCTCTGCTGTCAACGCTGACGGCTCACTGACCGTCATCTCGCCGTCTTCCGCATCTACTCCGGGTGCTAAAATAGGCTGACAAATACTTGATTAAATAAATTATAAATTCTCCTCTCTCCTATTTTTATCACACTCCACTATATGGACAGACATCAACCGCACATACTCATCATCTACACCGGCGGCACTATTGGTATGATTGAGGATTCCGAAACCGGGACTCTCAAGCCATTCGACTTTGACCACCTGATAGACAATGTACCCAAGATAAAAAAGTTGGACTATGCCATTAACCATATCCAGTTCCAAAACCCTATCGATTCAAGTGATATGAGCCCCGCTCTTTGGGAGCAGATTGTGTCCTATATCAGTGAAAACTACGACAAATACGACGGGTTTGTAGTGCTTCACGGCACAGATACTATGGCTTACACCGCTTCAGCATTATCTTTTATG
This sequence comes from Bacteroidales bacterium, assembly GCA_022768005.1. Classification (GTDB taxonomy): domain Bacteria; phylum Bacteroidota; class Bacteroidia; order Bacteroidales; family Muribaculaceae; genus CAJUPY01. The sequence continues at coordinate 6,872 of JALEMF010000068.1, forward strand.
CTCGGCAATCTTCACAAGCCTGTCATCATAACCGGCTCACAGTTACCGATAGGTGAAGTCCGTACTGACGGCGAAGAAAATCTTATCACCGCCCTCCAGATAGCAGCTGCAACAGACAGTATGGGTTTTCCTATGGTACAGGAAGTGGCAATCCTCTTTGAGAACTACCTCTGGCGCGGTAACAGATCCACAAAGATGAGTGCTGACAATTTCAATGCTTTCAAGAGCAACAACTATCCGTCACTTGCAAAAATAGGACTCGGCATACATTTCAATCAGGAGGCACTCTGGAGAAGTCCTTCACGCCGCCCGCTTGACGTAAAGCCGCACCTTGACCCTAACGTAATGGTGATAGACTTATTCCCCGGCTTAACAGAAGGAATACTCCGTCACCAACTTCACACTCCCGGCATTAAAGGTATAATACTACGCACATATGGCGCAGGCAATGCTCCTACCGATGAATGGTTTACCGCAGCAATCTCTGATGCTGTTTCTCGCGGAATAGTGATAATAAACATCACGCAGTGTGCAAACGGCGGCGTTAACGATGGACGCTATTACGCCGGAGACCGTCTTGTGAAGGCAGGCGTCATTTCAGGGCATGATATGACGACAGAAGCTGCCATAACCAAGATGATGTACCTTTTCGGCTTGGGATTGACAGCCTCGGAAGTAAAAAATTACCTCGGCTGCTCACTGATAGGTGAAGTAACCGTATAACAAGTTACCACACAGCCAATTAATACATTTTGAGATATGAAACGGATATTTATAGCATTTCTGACGTTACTTTCAGCACTTGCATCGTTTGCACTTGATAACGCAACCGTAAGACTGCGAGCTGACAGATATTTTTCTCAAAATGAATGGCCGAGCGCATCGGCATTTTACACCTTGCTCCTTGAGCAAGACAAAGAGTGTACGGACATATTCGGCAAAGCAATAGTCTCATCACTGATGATACCGGATACAGCCGCAGTGCTGAGGTTTACAAATGACGCCATTGACCGCCATGTACCATTCAAATCACTTTTTGGCACTGTAAAATCCGAAAGTTTCTCCATAGGACTTGAAAATGCTTACGAAAATTATCTAATCCTCGTTAAAGACAACTATGCTTGGATGACTCGCACTGTGGATAATTCTCTGATGGAATATTACACATTCCGAAAAGACGGAAAAAATATGATTAAGTACGCAAGTATTATGCTTGAAGGACTTCCTGAAAGTGTTAATTTCCTTTCAATCCTCGCTCAAGGATATCTTCTTGATGGTCAGACTGATAAAGCCGTAGAAACGTATCGCAAAATATTAGACATCGATGCCACAAACTACGATGCTCTCCTATATCTCGGCAACTACTATTGGAACATCAACGACAAAGCTACCGCAAGAACTTATTTTCTCAAAGCCTACGAAATTCACCCCACTCCTTTCGTCAAAAAGAAACTGGAATAAACCGGGAAAAACTGAAAATAGAAACAATCTTGCCACTTCATTCGCTTGCGCTGACAATGGATAGACGGTACTTATACGCAGGAAAAATAAAGTTGAAGTTAGTCTTGACTTTAGCATCGCAGGGTCAACAGCATATCAAAACGCCAACCGCAACAGCGGATCAGTGTTTATTCAGTAACTTGCCTGTACCCTTTCATAAAGTATTCTGATGCCATATCGGCAGGACGGAGTACTGTGCGGTCATAGATTACCAGGTCAAGGTCAATCGGCACAATGTGCAGCGGTTTCATATCAGGCGTTCTGCCGGCATTTATTTCGTATTCCTTAAAAAGGCGAACAGTTTCCTCGCAGGATAATGAAGTGTAAGCAAGTGCTACGGCATTGTGGTAATTACCTGTTGCACCTCTTTCCGCATCGGTGATATAGACTTCGGAAAACTTGCAGGAATTAAAAGTATCCTTAATCCATTCCATCGCTTTACGCATCTGCTCCGGAGCATCTTCAGTGTTGCTCGCAAGCCCTATAACTATCCTCATCATCGTTTACAATCCTTTCATTGTCAGACTGATACGTTTTCTGTCAAGATCCACATCAATAACTTTCACTTTTACCGCCTGATGCAGTTTCAGCACATCTCGCGGTGAAGAAATTCTCTTGTCAGAGATTTGTGATATATGCAAAAGTCCGCTTTGCTTAATACCCAAGTCAACGAAAGCACCGAAGTCTGTAATATTATTGACAAGTCCGTTAAGAATCATACCGGGCTTCAAGTCCTCAATTCCTGTTATAGTCTTGTCAAACTCCACGATAGCAATTTTCGTTCTCGGGTCACGTCCCGGCTTTTCAAGTTCCTCCACAATATCGTTGAGCGTAGGAAGTCCACAGTCATCAGTGACGTATTTAGCCAAGTCAATTTTGCCGAGAGCTTCACTGTTTCTTATCAATCCTTGAAGTTCAATACCCGTATCCTCCGCAATTTTATTCACTATTGAGTACCTTTCCGGGTGAACGGCAGTGTTATCAAGAGGATTAACGCCATTAGGGATTCTAAGGAAGCCTGCACACTGTTCAAAGGCTTTTTCACCGAGACGAGGCACGGATTTGAGTTGCTCCCTTGAAGTAAAATCTCCGTTTTGAGCCCTGTATTTCACTATATTCTCAGCGAGTGAAGGACCGATACCGGATACGTAAGAAAGCAGTTGAGACGAAGCCGTATTAATGTTGACACCAACTTTATTCACGCAGTTCATGACAGTGTTGTCAAGAGCCGTTTTTAGATTATTTTGGTCAACATCATGCTGATACTGTCCCACTCCTATTGACTTAGGGTCAATCTTTACAAGCTCTGCAAGCGGATCTATAAGCCTTCTGCCTATAGAGACGGCACCACGGACGGTAACGTCCTTGTCAGGAAATTCATCGCGAGCAATCTTTGATGCCGAATACACAGATGCACCGTCTTCACTGACGATATATACATCAACTTTACGAGGGAAAAATACGTAATTCTGTATAAACTGCTCCGTCTCACGGCTTGCAGTACCGTTTCCGAGTGCGATAGCATCAATTTTGTATGCTTCAATAAGATTTGAGAGTTTGCGAGCAGAACCTTTAATATCGTTCTGCGGCGCAGTAGGGTAAATCACATCATTATGGAGAAAATTACCCTGAGCATCAAGGCAGACAACCTTGCAGCCTGTGCGAAAGCCCGGGTCAATGGCAAGTATTCTTTTACCGCCTTTAAGTGGTGGCGACATAAGGAGCTGCTCAACGTTTTGCGCAAAAGTATTTATAGCCGTCTGTTCAGCCTTTGACTTTGCAGCATTAGCCGTCTCTGTCTCAATAGCCGGTCGGATAAGACGCTTGTAGGAATCCGCAACAGCCTCTGATATAGCCTGTTTGAAATCCGGCTGTGACTGTTGCTTGACAAAGATGGTGCAAAGGCGTTCAATAGCCTTATCATCATTAATCTTAACCGACACTTTCAGCAAGCCTTCAGCCTCGGCACGTCGGATAGCAAGATACCGGTGAGAGGCACAACGATTAAGCGGCTCGGAATAGTCAAAATAGTTTTGATACTTCCGGGCATTCTCTTCCTCACCTTTCACTACGGAAGCAGTGATTGTAGCCTCGCGAGCAAACTGATGACGGACATTTTCACGAGCAATACGGCTTTCACTTACCCATTCCGCTATAATATCCTTAGCACCTGCAAGTGCCTCCTCTGCCGTTTCCACGTCCTTAACAACGTATTTACGGGCAATAGAGAGGAGATTACGGCTATTCTGCGCCATAATGATTTTAGCAAACGGTTCAAGACCTTTTTCCCTTGCAATCTGCGCACGAGTACGCCTTTTAGGTCGGAAAGGAAGATAAATATCCTCAAGAGTAGCGGAGTCAATAGTGTCACTGATTTTCTGCATAAGTTCATCGGTCATATTACCTTGCTCGGTGATTGTGTCGATGATTGTCTTTTTGCGCTTTTCAAGTGCAGTAAAATTGTCGTACAACTTACTGATGTTAAAGATGGCTACTTCATCAAGGCTACCTGTGGCTTCTTTTCGGTAACGGCTGATAAAAGGTATAGTATCACCATTTTGAAGCATATCTGTTACTGCCTCTATATGTCTGTAAGGAATATTTGTAATCTTGCTGATAGTGAGGATAATATCCATTGTATTATAATTTACCGGTAATTATTAAGAATGAAATTATATAGTGTTTTCGAACCGTATTTATCAGTGATCGGGAACTGTTTTTTCCACGTCAGTTTATGCAGTCCGCTATGCGAAGTGAGCTCTGCCCACAATGCCTCGCTGTAAGGCTCTTTAAGGTGCTTCACCATAGTGCTGATACGCTGCACGGGTAAATCATCAATAATTGCTTTTATTTGTGGCACGGCATTGTATCCTGCCTTGAATATATAGTCAAGCAAAAGATAATTCAGGACCTTGTCATTTCTGCCCCACCAGTTTATCAGAGAATAGTAAATGTATTCGGGAATGACATTGCCCTTACCGCTTGCTATAAAAAAACTCGTCCATAGTCCGGCAGATACGTTATAGTTCGTGGAAACGTGTCGCAGTGTCCAAAAGCCTTTGCTCGTATCTACGATTGAATCAATGCTTTGAGTTAAAAGTATAGTAGTGTCTAACCATATTCCTCCGTACTGCTTCAAAAGATACATTCGGGCGATGTCTGAGTAATGCGTTAAAGAAATTTGACATGCCGCTCGTTTTTCTTGCAAGTTCTGCGGAATTGATAAGTATTCTGACACATTATCATCAGTAATAAGAATCACAGGGTGTCTTCCTGCATATTTCTTAATGGAATTATAGCACATTTTCACCGGTTCAGGCATATTCTCTTCACCTTGCCACCAGCAGCACCATATAGGACAATCATTCCCGATGATGTTACGGCTATCGCTACGGAATGACAGAAACCTTGCTATACTGTCTTGCTGTCTATATTTATGCAGCAGTTTATAAAGCACGTATTTCTGTTTTAGCTTGTGCAGTTTTACTATAGACATAGAAGTATATGAAGGGAATAAATGACGTTATTTTTTACGAAGAGTGAACACGGTGATTTCCGGTGTTGCGCCTATTCTGGTAGGAATAAGCACAGTGCCTATACCGATATTGACATATAAGCGTTGACCTTTTCCGTCGGTGTACATTCCGCCCCAGGTCTTGTACTTCAACGCACTCGGACTGACGCCGAACAGCTCCATTTGCATAGCGTGAGTATGACCGGCGAGGGTAAGTGCGATATTAGTGTTTTTATCACAAATATCATTAACCCAGTGTGCCGGATTATGCGAGAGAAGAACCTTTACAACCGAGTCATTTATATCAGGATAAGCCTTTTCAAGAGAGCCGTAAGTAGGAAATGGAGGGTCACCGATATTTTCAACACCGATAATGGCTATAGAGTCATTGCCGCGGTGAATATATTCCGTTTGGTCAAGTAAAATACGCCAACCCATTTCTTTCTGCATATCAAGCAGCATTTGTCTGTTAGCAGCCTTATCCTGAGGAGTTTTCCAAGTCACATAGTCACCATAGTCGTGATTGCCGAGAATAGAAATGCAGCCGTTATCGGCTTTGATCCGTGAGAGAGTGTGTACAAAAGGTTTCAACTCCGATGCTTTACGGTTCACAAAGTCCCCGGTAAAAACCACGAGTGACGGATTGGCTTCATTAACGGCTTTTACCACTTGCGAAATGTAAGTAGTGTCATTGTTGTAAGTACCGAGGTGCAAGTCCGAAATCTGAACTATCTTAAAGCCGTCAAAGGCTTCAGGGAGGTCCTGTATTTCCACGGTCTTCTCCGTGATGTCAATATTGAAGCGATTAATAGTAGCCCCCCACCACATTAACATGAACATTACCACCGATATCATCATTCCCGCTATGCTGACAAAGCGTAATTTACCGCGATGGAAGAGTTGAGGAATACGCGCAATAAGGTCAATGATAATGAACGTAATCTTAGGAATGTAGATAGTGAAAAAGGTGTACAACGCCCACATTTTAGCCACGAGCAGCGGGTCACTTGCAGTGCGATGCGGGATAATCAGCACGGTAAGGATAGTGACAAGCGAGATAGCGGCAAAGACGGTGTGAGTACGCAAGGCAGCCTTACGGTGAGTCACAATCCTGCTTTTGATAGTCTTAAAGATATAATAATCAGTGGCTATACTTATTACAGCCAAGATAGCCACGAGTGTAAGGGAGAGTCTCATAGCAGAGTAGCAACTTATATTTATGAGTTATACAGTTATGCTTCTTGGGCTTTAAGTTGGTTTCTCAGCGGGTTGGCGTACATATTGAGGATAAGAGTCTTAACGTAATCGTATTCCTCAGGAGTGATTTCCGGCACGTCAATTTTGGAGATTTGATTTTCAATATACCTCATAATAGAATTCTTATCCGCTTGCGTATATTTGTCGGCAAATCTGTCAGAACCTTCAAGAACATCGTAAGAGATATAGTTTATCGGGTATATTTGGTAGCCTAAGTGGATAGCCTTGTTGATAATTTCGCACGTAGCCTGAAGGAATTCCGGAGTGGAAATATTCTGCGGAAGTGCTTGAAGTTGCGGAGTAATACACTCGGTAACCGCATAATGTATATGCCCTTTATAGCCTGTGATACCTGTTTCCATACTTGAAAGGTCATCACGCTGAGTCTTTTTGTAGTCAGGGTCACGGCGACGGAGCAGGAATTCACGTGCTTTAAGATAATCGTTAGGGTCGAACTCGTAGGAAATAGACGTAGGAAGCAGATTTACGTCCTCAATATTCTTACGTAAGCCATTGCCCCCGGCAAGTCCGAGCATCTTGATAAGACTTTCCTGAGTGACATCATTAGAATCCTTGGTTCTGCCTTCACGCTGTGCAATCCACACGGACTGCTTCTTCTGAGAGATAGCAAAGTGAATATACGCTGAGAGGTGTTTTGCGGCTTCATACGCTTGTTTCATCTTAAGGCTGCGACGCACGATAAAACTCTTGTTAAGCCTAACGAGGTCGTTAATCCAATCATAGATGAGGAGATTATCACCTATAGCCACTTCCGTAGTAGGTTCTCCTGCATGAAGAAAGCAGAGATTCAGGAATGAAACGTCAAGAACGATGTCTCTATGATTAGTAATGACAGTGAATGCTGTGTCCCCGGCATAGTGTTCAGTACCGCTGATAGTAATGCCTGAGGTAGTATTTCGTTCCAGTTGTTCAAGGAACGGGAGCATTATTAGTCGTTGAAAGTCTTCTTTGTTATTTATGCGGAGCAGACGGGCAACGAATGTCTGATAGTCAACTCCCGGCATGATAGATGTAATAACCTTTCTGAATCCGTCTTCTTTAACAAGTTCAGATAGTTTTGGCTGAAACATCTCGTTGTCGTACGGGGCGATATCTTTGAAGTCTTCGAGTGTCATGCTTATTTTTTTTAATGAAAATTGCAAGACGGGCGGTGTAATTATGTCTATACGCCACCTATCTTATGCAAAGATAACGAATAAATGTGTTTTGCCACTATTATGCCACCTTATTTAACAATATTACATTTTTATTCAGCGTTATTAACCGAATAATTGATTTATAGCGGATTTTTACACATTAAATCTGAAGTGCATAATGTCACCGTCTTGCACTACGTACTCTTTTCCCTCCACAGCAAGTTTACCCGCCTCACGGACTCCTGCTTCACCGCCGAGATTGACATAATCGTCGTACTTGATAACCTCAGCACGGATAAAACCTTTTTCAAAGTCCGTGTGAATAATACCGGCACATTGCGGTGCTTTGGAACCTCTGAGGAATGTCCAAGCGCGGACTTCATCTTCGCCGGCAGTAAAATACGTCTGCAAGTCAAGCAGAGCGTAAGCAGCACGGATAAGACGACTGACACCTGACTCTTTAAGTCCTATTTCTGCAAGGAATTCCTGACGTTCTTCCCAAGTGTCAAGTTCTGCAATATCACTTTCCGTCTGAGCGGCAACGATGAGGATTTGTGCATCTTCATCTTTTACAGCCTCACGGACAGCGTCAACGTACTTATTGCCGGAGACTGCAGATGCGTCATCAACATTACATACGTAAAGGACAGGCTTATTGGTAAGTAAGAACAGTTCCTTAGCGTATTTTTGCTCGTCAACAGTCTCGAACTTAACGGAACGAGCCGGCTTGCCTTGGTCCAGTGCCTCTTTAAATTGTCTTAACACTTCGTACTGAAGTTTGGCAGTTTTATCGCCGCCTGTCTGAGCTGCTTTTTGAGTCTTGGCAATACGGCTTTCGATAGTTTCAAGGTCTTTGAGTTGGAGTTCATAGTCAATAATTTCCTTATCTCTCACAGGGTCAACAGAGCCGTCAACGTGAGTAATGTTATCATCGTCAAAGCAACGGAGAACGTGAAGAATAGCATCAGTTTCACGGATATTGGCAAGAAACTTATTGCCAAGTCCTTCACCTTTGCTTGCTCCTTTTACGAGTCCTGCGATATCCACAATCTCAACTGTAGCCGGCACAATACTTCTCGGGTGACACATTTCCACGAGTTTGTTAAGTCGTTCGTCAGGTACTGTGATAACGCCCACATTAGGCTCGATAGTACAGAACGGGAAGTTTGCAGATTGTGCTTTAGCGTTTGACAGACAGTTAAATAGAGTGGATTTTCCAACATTTGGAAGTCCCACTATGCCGCATTGTAGTGCCATGATATATTTGTTTTATTGTATTTTCTTATTATGTGAGTATATTATGATTATGGGATTACCATTTAAAGCCGAGTTCGGTAAAGAGGTCACGGTCTTGGTCAATATTATTTCCGACAGTGGTAAGCATATCGCCTACGAGTGCGCCGCCCATACCTCCGCGGAGAATACGGCGAGTAGCCTTTTCGCTGAGACGAAGTCTGCCACCTGCAAATCTCAGATTACACTTGGGAGCGACAAGACGGAATAGTGCTACGGTCAAGATGATTTCTTCCTCGGACAACGGGGCTTCATCTTGGAGCGGAGTACCCTTAATCGGATTAAGAATATTAATAGGAATTGAGCAAGCACCTGTCTCACGAGCCTCCTGAGCAAGCATAAGTCGCTGTTCGAGAGTCTCACCCATACCGATGATACCGCCCGAGCATACTTCCATACCTACTTCTCTGGCAGCACGAATTGTGCGGAGTTTATCCTCCTGAGAGTGAGTGGAGCAGAGTGAAGGGAAATAAGATGAAGCAGTCTCAAGGTTACAGTGATAGCGATTTACTCCTGCATCTTTAAGTTTCTGAAGTTCTTCTTTCGTAAGAAGTCCCATAGATGCACAAAGAGATATTGAAGACACCTTGGCGGCGTCACGGAATATTTGGCAGAAACGCTCAATATCCGCAGGAGCAACTTTTCTACCGCTGGTAACGAGTGAAAAACGTCGAACTCCCTTTTCAGAGTTCATTTTCACCGCTTTCATTACTTCTTCATGAGGAATAATGTCGTACTCTTTGCAGCCCGTCTCGTAAAATCTTGACTGTGCGCACCACTTACAGTTTTCAGAACATTTACCGGAACGAGCGTTGACGATAGAACAAGTATCCATATTATCGCCATTCCATTTTTTTCTTATTTCATCTGCGGCATCGCATATATCATTGATGTCAAAACTCTTGCTTATCTTGATCGCATCTTCTATGCTGCAAGGATTTCCGTTTAAGGCTTCAAGTTTGACTTTTTCTAATAAATTCATTGTAGTAATGTTATTTCGGATTGCAAATGTAGCCAAAAAATCTGAGAGTACGAAACTTTTGTAACGATACCGGTTAGTTACGTGAAGGCAAAAGGGACTACAAAGGGCAAAAAGAGCTATTTCTTGCACGAATTAAAAAAGGGGCTACGCACCTCGCGCGCAGCCCTTTATCCTAAATTAAAAAACGAAATCTATTTGTTTATTTGATATGTTCATCTATCATCTTGATTTTCTTTTCAAGGGTAGCGATAGACTCTTTAAGGCGTACTACTCTGCGCTGAAGTTCTTTAAGCATAGAGTCGCCGGACTTTGAACTTGACGTAAAGAAACCGAGGTTATTTTCACACGTTGAAAGTTCTGCCATACGCTGTTCGTATGCTCTTACCATACGTTCACGTTCGCGATACAATTTATCATTATCGCCAGCCATTCCGGCAATTGAATTTTCGAATTTGCCAAACTCGGCAGATGCTCCCGAGAGGTCAAACTGTTCGTAAAGACGATTGACTGCCGTGCGATATGCTTCGTAAATCTTATCTTTGTCGCGGAATGGCACGTGACCTATCTGCTGCCACTGTGCAGAAGCTTCTTTTACAACCTTTGCCACTTCCTCTTTCGGAGTATCTGCTGCAATAGCATTAAGTGTGGCGATGACAGCCTTTTTAGCCTTTAAGTTTTCCACTTCCACGTGACGAGTTCCTGAGAGCTGTTTTTTCTTGCGTTCAAAGAATTTGTCGCAAGCCTCTTGGAAACGTTTCCAGACTGCATCACTGTGTTTACGAGGAACTGCACCCACTTTTTTCCAATCTTGCTGAAGTTTTACGAGAGCATCGGTAGTTTTTTTCCATTCGCTGCTTTCGCTTAGTGCTTCAGCCTTTTCACATAACTCCGTCTTGAGGCGAAGATTTTCATCAAGATTTTCCTTTACGGACTTATAGAAAGCCGCTTTCGCTTCAAAGAACTTGTCGCATACGGCACGGAACCGGTCAAAGAGAGCATTATTCACTTTCTTGGCAGCAAAACCGATAGCCTTCCATTGCTGTTGCAAGTCAAGGATAGTCTTAGTGGCTTGTTCCCATTGAGCGTAAGTCTTTAGTGCATCAATATCAATAGCCTCAATAGCCTCGCAGAGTGAAGTCTTGGCGGTTTCGTTTTCCTGTTCACGCTGTCTTCTCTGCTCAAAGTATTCCTGATGACGCTTATTGATAATAGCGGAAACGTCTTTGAATTTAGCCCAAAGTTCTTCACGAATTTCTTTGGCTACAGGACCAATTTCACGCCACTTTGCGTGCAAGTCCTGGAGAAGTCTTGCAGCAACTACGATATCAGTACCTTCAGTTAATTTCTTTGCTTGTTCAATGATGAGTTCTTTTGCTTCAAGATTTTTCTTGAAGTCATAGTCACGGAGGTCTTTATTGACCTTAAGCTGGTCATAAAATTTCTCCTCAGCTTCTTTGTATTTTTTCCAAATATCATTATTACGCTGTTCACCTACATCTCCTACTACTTTAAACTCCTGCTGAAGTTCTCTGAACTGCGGGAAAAGACGGTTAACATTATCAGTGTCCTGACTGAGTTCTACTATTTTATCAATGATAGCAATTTTCTTATCGTAATTAGCCTGCCGGAGAGCATCTTGTTCTTTAAGGTACTCGGCTTTTTTCTCCTTGATAACGTTCAGGATTTCCTTCAAAGTATCTTCCTGAGAGTCTTTTTCCGGGACGAAAGCCTCCGGAGCATTACCGGCTTCAACAAACTGTTCTCGCTGTGCAGCAAATTCATTTCTCTGGAATGAGTAAAACAACTGTTTGAGTGCAGTAACCTTGTCACGCACAATATTTTCAGCATCGCCATCGGCAATTTGCTGTAACTGACTCAAAACTTCAGCCTTGCTTTGAGGTTGAAGAGTTTCTTCTTTAACTTCTTGATTTTCATCAATCGGATTGTTTACCGGTAGAGTGACGTCTTGAGCATCTTTGCTCTCAACATCGAGGGGCTGTTCACGCATATCCATGTTAGAATTTGGTATAATATTAGACATAACATCTGCAACTGTAATCAGGCTACAGTTGCAAATTGGTGCCAAATTTAAGTAAAAGTTGCTTTTGATGCAAATATATTTTCAAAAAAATTATTCGGATTTAATTATGTCCGTCAAAAAAGTCCATAGTGGCACGTCCTTCTTGGGATATGCCTTCACGGATAAATACTTTTTTAGTGGTAAGAAAAAGAATCTTCAAGTCAAGGGTGAATGAAATATTATCCACGTAATAGCAGTCCAACTTGAATTTTTCTGTCCAGGAAATGGCATTTCTGCCGTTTACTTGCGCCCAACCTGTAATTCCGGGGAGTACATCATGTCGGCGTGCCTGTTCGGCGGAATAAAGCGGAAGGTACTGCGGAAGCAGCGGTCGTGGACCTACTAATGACATTTGTCCGCAAAGCACGTTCCATAGCTGCGGTAACTCATCAAGAGATGTTGAGCGGATAAATCTGCCGGCAGACGTGAGTCGCTGTTCATCGGGAAGTAAGTTTCCGGAACTGTCGCACTTGTCGTTCATAGTCTTGAACTTATATATATTGAATATCTTGCCGTGAAGTCCGGGACGACGCTGGATAAAAAATGCGCCGGAATTACGGTTCTCAACTACAAGCCACAGCCATAGCAGAAGTATTACGGGTGATAACACGGTCAATGCTGTCAAAGCCACTATGAAGTCAATAATTCTCTTTATAAAGTGCTGATACATAATCAATAACTTAAGAGTCTGCGGACTACATCTTTAATTTTATTCATTTTAGGCACTCTGCTTACAGCACGAGCGTAAATACGGTTAAAGTCCTTGGAGAGCAATGCCTGAAAGTCCTCGGAAGCATAAGATTTAGGCGCAGAGTCCTTTGTCGTAGCAAGGAAATCAAGATGAGCCTGAGTAATGGTGGCATCGTAAACTTCTTTAATATCGGATTTGCGTTTACCGTTATCAATAAGGCGAGCAATCCAACCGTAGATAACGTTTTTCAGCTCAAAGCATATCCATGGATAGTGTTCCTTATAGTTTGGCAAGTTTTCCTCCGCCCATTCCTTTTTTAGACGTATCACTTCAAGCAGGTCCGTAATCAACTTTGGATTAGTGGCAGAGCCTCCTCCGGAGCGATAATGGTACTTCACCTCGTCAGTGATAAGAAACTTCTTGATACGAGGAGATGCATAGAGGTTCAGGAGTAAATCTTCCTGATAGAAAACGTTTATGTCCGGCAGGTCACGGAGGACTTCTGTCCGGTAAAGTTTACACCACGCACTGATAGAAATAATCGTGCGTCCGAAGAATGTATCCATTATAGGACTTTGAGGAGTAAGCTCCAAAGTATTTCGGCACATATTATGCACATAATCCGCTACGTGTCCGGATTTTATAGAGGGCAAAAAGCGATATTCTTTGTAGCAGAACGGCATAGTGACAAGGTCAAGCGACGGGTCTCGCCTTACGTACTTGTACAGAGTGGAAAGATAATCATTATCTACCCAATCGTCAGGGTCAATGAAAGCGATATACTTGCCTTGTGCCGCTTTAATACCCACTTTTCTACCGTTAGCGAGTCCACCGTTTTCGTGAAGGTCAATAATTCTGAGTCGTGATTCAGAGTCAGCCAATCTCTTCAGGACGTCAAGAGTATTATCAGTAGAGCAATCATTAATGCAGATGATTTCGTAGTCGCTGAAATCGTTATTTCTGATAGATGCGATGCACTTTTCAAGATAACGGGAGACGTTATAGCACGGGAGAATTACGCTTATTTCAGGATTCATATATAGCGAGGTATTTTTTAGCGGTTTTATTGATGTCGTACAGTTCAGCTCTGTGAAGTGCTTTTTCAGATAATGAGTTGTACAGTTTATTGTCTGAAATAAGTTTTAATACGTTCTTGGCAAGCGTTTTTTCATCACCCGGGGTGAAGAAAAGTCCGGCATTGCCAACGATGTCTTTAAGTCCGTCAACATTGCTTGCAACAATAGGTCTGCCTGACGCAAGTCCTTCCACCGCAGCAAGTCCGAAGCCTTCCCAGTGAGAAGAAAGGACTACGATGTCGCAGGACGTCAGAATTTCCGAAATATTAGTGGCAACACCTGTAAATGTGACTCTGTCATCAACGTGCAGGTCCTGCGCAAGTTTTGTCACTATAGGACGACGATTCCCCTCTCCTACGAGGATTAGACGTACATTCAGCGGAAGTAACCTCATTGCTCTTACCACTGTGTCCTGATCCTTCTGAGGACGGAAAGCAGCCACCATTACAAGTCTTATACAGTCCGTCTTCAGGCGGAACGTTCTTGCGAATCTGTCAAGGTTAATACCATTGTTTATCGTAGTGATATTGAAGGAGTTGCCGATATGACTGCGAAGATTGACGGTAGTGGCTTCAGATACGGATATAATATGGTCGTAGCATCTGTACATCAGTCTGTCAACGTATTTCATCAACGGGATATGACGACGGCGATTAGTGGTATTATGCTCCGTAGTAAACAGTTTTGCCTTGCAGCCGAAGAGTTTTGCGGCAAGTGCCACATAGAACTGACAGGCAGTATTGTGAGTGTGTATGATGTCGTAATTCCCGAGAAACTTTTTAAGTCGGAAAAGATTAAGGGGCGAGTACACTTTCTTGCAGTTAAGGAAGTGAATGTTGATGCCTGAACGGCGGAGTTTCTCGGCAAAAGGAGTGTCCTTGGAGTTAAAGACGAGGAGTTCTACTTCATTTCCTGCAGCTTTGAACCTTGGAAGAAGGTCAACAATCAGTCTTTCAGCTCCACCGGTGTACAATGTCGTGATTACGTGTAATATACGCATAGTCTTAGATTGTTATGAAATATTCATTCGTCTGCGACGAGTGACTTTGTAAAACGTATATAAAAAGAGTATTATTCCGGCAGGGATTGCCGCTAATGTAGTGAGAGGGTACGGTGATTTGAATACGAACGCAGCGTCTTTCGCTCTTATAGAGGAACTTACATAGTGTATAGCCTCTCGAAATCTCTTGGAAAAAGTCTGCGCCATTTTCATCTTGTGCTTTCTGTAAAAACACCAGCCTTGAGGATTATTCCAGTACTGCCTGTACATTGAATTACTTGACCCGTCCGGCTGATATTCCACCACTACGAGCGGCTCGTTAAGGGTAAGCAGCGGGAAGTCTCTGTCAATGAGGGAATACTTATAGTCAAGGCCTACGTATTTTTCACCTTTGAACACGGGATAGTCAGGATAACTGTTAATAACTTCCGTGCGATACACCAGTTTTCGGTCACCTTTTCCCCCTGTCCTGTAAAAGTCAGTCAGAGACAACGGTGCGAGATTATCCTTGAACAGAGTACCTATCAGGCTGCCGTCTTGACGGACATCAAGCCCCATAAGCCCGGCGTACTTGTTGCTGCCGTATCTTTCCCAAGTGGTGATAATCTTCTCCACGGCGTCATCGGTCATATAGTCATCAGAGTCAATGCAGGTATTTAGTTCTGTGTCAATATTGTGGTAAGCAGTGTTGTGCGCACCGTGCATACCTTGATTTTCCTGATAGATGTATCGGATTTCAATGATATTCTCAGACATCCACTCCTTTACCGCTTCCTCAGTACCGTCAGTAGAGCCGTCATCAATAATAAGCCACACAAAGTCCTTGCAATTCTGCATGCAAAGACTCTTGTAAGTGCGACGCAAGGTCTCTTTACGATTATATGCGGGTGTAAATACTGTAAGCGTTTTCATTATCCGAGTGCCAAGTAAATAGACAGGTGAAACAATAGCAGGATTCCAACCATTCGGGATTGATATTCCACAAATCGGAATTTAAGGAACGGGTATGCCAATAGTATCGGGTACAAGAACCAAGAGAGGTAAGCGAAACGATTCGAGTACGCAATAGTGTTAATAAGCACCCAGCCGCTGTTTGCGATAGTGTAAGTGGCGAGAATGTATTCGTAAATACCGTCACGGAGGTCATTCTTAACGCATACTATCCAGCCTAAAATGATAGGAATGGAACTGTAAAGAATGAAGTCGTAACGGAAACCTTTGTTGACGTAAAAAGTATTGTCAAGTTCCGAGTAGAAACTCATACGCCCATCTCCGAGTAATTGCGTCAAAAGGGCTACGATAGAGTCTGAAAATACGATGCTTATAAGTATGCACACTATCCAGATGATGGTGTTAATGCGGGCATTATGGAAAAATAGTGCCAACACTGCACTTGCCATTATCACCGCCACACTACTGTGAATGGAAATTGCGAAGTAGAGTAATAAAAAAGATATTACGTAGCGACGTTTTTCCGTAAACAGGAATGACAGTGCCATTAAGGCTATTGATGTGCTGAGTCCGTTTCTAAGTCCGTTCGTACCGTATGCATGAAACGACATCGCCGTAATAGCGAACATCATCGCCAATGTGTAATTGTTGGGTATCCATCGCTTGACTGCTATTCCTATACAACCTACATACAGCGTGGCAATACACAGATACCACATCTGACACGTTGAATGGTCTATGAAGAAGTATTCTATTTTATCCCACAGCCACTCGGATTTAATGGAGTAAAACGTTGACCATTGTCCCGTCTGAACGAGGTTAAACATCGTGGAATACAGCCAGGAGTCGCCGTACTTTTCCAGCGGACGAAGTCCTATGTAAAGAATTATGACGACTGTAAAGAAATAACCCCACGATGATGAATGTTTTTCATACACAAGACGATCGCTGTCTTGCGTGATTGTGTTCATAAACTGGAGAAACGTGAGTATTATCAACCCCGTAACCCATACTGTCATATTAAAATAGTCGCCAAGCATAGTTTATTCAAGTCTTATGCCCCTAAGGCGGTGATACAACTGTGAGCAGTGACGGCGAATACCTTTAATTCCGAGCCATGACTGACTGAACCAATGTATAGTAATGGTATTCTCTGTCTTGTGCAGCGTTCCGTCAACGTAATCGTAAGGCGAAAAGACATCACTCGGGTAAATATTCACTCCTGCCACTGTCTGCTGACGTCCGTTTCTTTTCAGTCCGTGACTTTCAAGAAGTTCCGTCAGTCGCTTTACGTTAGTGTCAGTGTCAATAGTACCTTTATCGTCTTTCACGAGCGACAGTTCTTTGTACAAGTTCAGAAATTCTTCAAACAAAGGGTGATGCGGCACACAGCCCATAACTGCAGTGCCTATATGTTTAGTGCCTTCGAATCCTAAAAAGGCATCTTGGAAAAGCATCGTATTAATCGGCTTAATCTGTTCCACATCCGTATCAAAGTAGATACCGCCCTCCTCCACAAGTGCTTTAAGACGTGCCACATCGCTGACGAAAGCATAATTACCCGCCTCGTAAGCCTGCTTTGTATATGGACTGAAATTTACGTCAAAGTTTTTTTCGTCCCACCGTCTGACGATATAATTAAATCCGTTCTGTTCGAACCAGCTGCCGATATTTTTCTTTACCGACCTCGGTCTGCGTTTTTTACCGAACCAACAGTAATGGATAATAGCCGGTATTTTCTGTACTTTCAGGATACCATAAAGCAGATTTATTGCATCTTCATTTCCGTAATGTTGCTGCGAGAGATTTTTGGTGATGGCAGAGCGGAGTGAAACATCACCGGCGAGGCGTTCTATTGCATCTGCTATATCCGTAGCATCAAAACTGCGGCTTATAAGCCCTGTAACACCGTCTTCTATCTGGGTTACGGCTGTGGGATAAGGAGTAAGGACAACAGGAGTGTGAAGTATTTTAGACTCCTCCACCGCCACGCATTTTCCTTCGTAGCGCGAAGGCTGAACGTAAATGTCTGCATTTGCGGTGTAAGGGTAAGGATTGGCTTTTGGTCCGTGGATTTTCACCACATCAGCCGTGCCTGTTCTCTCTATTTCCTTTCTGATAGCGGAATCGTCGCCCGGTCCTATGATGTGCCATATAAATTTCAGTCCTCTGTCACGGAGAATAGATGCCACAGACGGGATTATTTCAAAATTTTTGGCAAAACATATTCTGCCGATTGATACAATGTTTATGTGCGACTTGTCGTA
Organism: Bacteroidales bacterium; assembly: GCA_022768005.1. GTDB lineage: Bacteria > Bacteroidota > Bacteroidia > Bacteroidales > Muribaculaceae > CAJUPY01. Next base: position 24,640 of record JALEMF010000068.1, read on the forward strand.
CTCCTTCACAGTTTCAACCTCCGCTTCACTTCGAAGGAGAGACTCTGACGTGATGTTAGGAATGACGGTAACCTTTTCTTTAAGCGAGGGGAAAACTTTGATAAAACTATCTTTTACCGCTTCAGAAATGGCTACAATATTATCGTACTCAGCCCATACCGGCAGTTCATCTTCTGCATTAACGGCTATAGCGGAATAGTCTGTGTGAATCCACGCTATCTTTTGGTAAGCCTTTATCTTCTTTGCAATGAAGTAATGTGGCATAAGGAAACTGATAGCAATGTCGTACTTGAAAGGGATTTCCGGAACAAACTTAATAGCATTTCTCCACAATATATCAAATGCGGTGAAGTCGTCTTTTCGCTCTTTAAGCGGGTGAAAGAATCGATAGACGGCGTGGCAGACACGTGACTTAATCTTAGCGTATGCCATACCGAATTTATGTTCCTTAATTGATTCTGAAAGCGGACCTAACACGAGTTTGCAGTCAAAGTCCTCATCACACACATACACGCCCTTCATCTTGAGAAGTTTGTCCATCAGTTCACCGGTGTGACGGTTAATCATCACCGTTACTTGATATTTCTCTTTATCTATCGCATCAAGCAAGCCTAACAGGGCTTTTTCAGCACCGCCAATCGGCATATAGTGAGTATTGATGAGTATGTGTCTGCGAGCAGTGTCCATTGGCGCCTATTTTTTTCTTTGAGAGTAATTGCCTGTTAGCACTGTTGATAATATGGGACTTAATGAAATGACTTCGTTTACTGCAAGTACTAAGGCTATAACAATCGCTGCGGCTAAGGCTGATGTAATGAATAACGGAGTAAATCCGAGTCCGAGATTGAGCATTGTGGCTTGAAGTCCTGTCATCGGGAACAGGAAGAAGTAATGCAGCAAGTATATTTCAAGGCTCTTACGTCCTAAGAGAGTTATAACATTCTTAATGCGTGATTCTGTATAAGCCTCGGTGAATTTCTTTGCCAATGCCACTGCAACGAGTGATAAGCAAGTGTAATAGACAAGTGAAATCAGCATAAGGGCATCTTCCGGTATATAAGGAAATTCCCAATAATATGCCGACACGTAAAATGCGACAGCACCTGTCAGAATATCTACTGTCTGCACATAGCCGTTTTCCACAGCCTTATAGAACAGGGACTCATGCCGTCTTGCAAACACGCCCACCATAAAAATAGGATAAAACTGCGCTACAAGTCTGAGTGAGAACAAGTCGCACAACTTTTCATCTAATGCGTTTGCACCCACTATTATCAGTACCCACACGAGAATTGCCGTTGTAATGATATTGACGGTTGACCGCAATACTCCCGCAAGGATTGAGAATACGTAGTATATCACAAAGACGAGAAATAATACGAGTGGAAACCAGTAGCCGTTTTTCCAAGGTGACAGAAGCATTCCGGACACTGTGGAATCCAGCGGAGATTGAAGTCCGCTATGTGGAAAATACCATAGCCACAATGCACCCACGGCTATTGTCGGCACTAACAGTTGCTTTATCCTCTTGAATAATGCAGGCTGAAGAAATTCTTCAGCAATATTTCCCTGAGGGTCTTTCAAAGCCTTGTAAGTAAAGAAACCGCTGACGAAGAAGAATAGTGGTATATGACTCTGACCGATAATCTTAAATATGAAAGCACTGTCAATATCACGAATACACATCGTAATTATATGCCCCATGACAACCATAAAGATTGCCACCCCTTTGATTACGTCATAAAAGTCAAGTCTTTTACTCATTTTATGTCACGATTTCCATTATCCTTACAAAATTAATAAACTTTTTAGAATTAAAACTTATTATAAGTAATATTTTCTTGTTTAAATTTATCCTTTGGCTGCGGATTCTCTGCGGGATAGCCTATTACAACCATATCCAGAGGAATTAAGTTTTCCGGTAAATTCAGTATTCGTGAAAGCATCTGACAACGTTCTTCAATAGGATATCCTCCGGTCCACACTGCACCGAGTCCTAAGGCATGAGCGGCAAGAAGAAGATTTTCCGTTGCAGCGGAAGCATCTTGAATCCAGAAGTCACGTCCTCCTCCTTCAATCGCTTTATTCATATCACCGCAAACCACTATTGCCAATGGTGCTTTTTTGAGCATTTCAGCATGTGGATTAGCGGCAGAAAGAGAGTCAAGTACTTCACGGCTGTCAATCACTACAAAATGCCACGGCTGACGATTCATAGCCGTAGGAGCTGCCATAGCGGCACGGAGAAGTTTCGCCACTTTTTCTTTGTCCACACTGCGCTCCGTATAGTCACGGATACTTGTTCTTGTTGCAATATTATCCAGGACAACATCTTCCGTAGAAATTTCCGGTTCTATTCCACTGATATCACTATCACTTTTTGATACTAATTTCACACTAAGCACTACCACTACTGCGGCAAGTACGAAATTCAAAACTATTGACTTATTTTTAAGCATAAATATTCAGTCTTTTAATCTTTAATAATCTTTAATCTTTCTATTGCAGTTCTCTAACTTCTAACCATTTAACCTTTAATAAGCGCTCCGGTAGGACATAAAAATCTGCAATAAGGACGAGGAATAAACACTGACAGCACTAAGAACACCAATGCCGCCACTGTAATCCACACAGGAGCCGAACTGTAAATAAATGCGGTAAACAACTCATAGTCCACCCACGAAGTCCATACGCCCGTTAGGAGAAGCACCAGAAGTATTCCCCAAAGGATATTCCTGAAAGAAGTAAGTGCTGTCACCACGCCATTGGATAAATGAAGTTTGCCCGCCGTTATTTTACCTGCAAGTTCCTGTGCGGAGCCGAAGGGACAAATATTTGCGCAATAATATCCTTGACGTCCGAAAAGAGGATAGACCAGAGCCACAAACGCCATTATCAACGATGCAGACATTGCCAAAATATTTCCTGCATTTACTCCGTCTGAAAATACTCTGATAAGCAGTGCGTATGACACAAATGTTCCTGTCCATGCACCGAGAACTATCACGTTAAGTGCCAGCTGAATATCTCTCCATGCATTGCTTTTCACAAATAAAGGCAACACGGCTCCAAGCAATGCTACTACCGCCGCTGCAATAGCATAATAATCAATACTTACCGATGATTTTGACTTAGCGGCGGAAATCTTATAAGGAGCAACAGTTTGCGCATAGTCAAGACCACGCTTGACGTTTTCAATTATCGCCTTTGAAGAGAATGTGGCACCGGAAACGGCATCTACATCTGTGGCTTGCGCCTCATTCACCGTCTTTCCTTTCCACTCTGACAAAAGAGCAGATGCAGGTTCGAAAAAACTTGGAGTCTCGGAGTTCGGCAGTGCTTCAATATTCGTAATAATACCATCTGCATCAATATATATTTTCAGAGGGACGGCACCACGAAAGCCGGATACATCACTTCCAAGATAAGTGGTGTTTATCACCATACTCCCGTCAGGAGAGACAGTTAAAGTATCATTCTGAGTAACCGTAACATCATCAGCTTGTGTTGCTGCAAAATCGTTACCCCACAACTTACCGTTACAAAACACGGCAGCAGCTGAAAGAATAAATATCACTACAAATAGTGATAAAAATCTCACAAAGAAACTATTTTGTTTATTATTTTGCATAGAAGTATAATAAATCGATAACTTTTCACTTGCAAAAATAGCAAAAAATAAATTTCAAATACTACAATGTCTAATTTCTATTATTAAAATTAATGTTAAAATGTATAAGTTTAAGCAAGTTACAATTAATAAACAATAAACCAATTCTCACGTTTGATGATATCATCACATGCAAAGGCAATCATTTACAGTTATTTCACACAAGTTTTTCCAATATTTTTCTTCATTAGTCCGGCTTTTTCAGTTAAAATATATAATAGAGTGAGTAAAAAGACAACGTTATTAAGGAAAGTCGGAGATACTTTCAGCCGTAAGTAACTCAGGGTAAGCACATAGTGCGCCACCCTGAGATAGTAAACATAGGTAAATTCGCACCTCGGGGAGGTGCGGTCTGTGAAAGTTCCGGATGAAGTCCACCCGCTAAAAGCCTCGCCGAGGCTCCCTGATGATGTAACTTTTACTTGCTTTCATTTATAAATACACATCAATTTCTTCCACTTTAAATGAAAGAGCCGTGAATAAAACACGAACTAAATTTCAGCGAAAAGAGCTTGATTATTTGTCGGATTTTAGCATTTTTAGCCAAATTATTTGTCGGATTTTAGCATTTTAATTACCTTTGTAACTGTATAACAAGCAATTACACAATATGGATAGATATATAAGCAGAAATATAGATAAGGAGTTACTCGCATGGAAGGAAGATCCTATGCGAAAACCGCTATTGTTACGAGGAGCAAGACAGGTAGGAAAATCATCTGCCATCAGGCATTTCGGAAAAAAATTCAAGAATTTTGCCGAAATAAACTTTGAGCGCCATAAGGCTGCCAAGATTTTTTTTCAAGGTGATATTGACGCACACTTGATAGCTCAAAAAATAGGAAATTACATCAATGTACCTATTGAAGCCGGCGATACACTGCTATTTTTTGATGAAATACAAGAATGTCCTGAAGCTATTATGGCATTGCGTTTTTTCAAAGAAGACTATCCGGAGTTACATGTAGTTGCCGCAGGTTCACTATTGGAATTTACACTCCAAGAGCTACCTACATTTGGTGTTGGCAGAATTCACAGTCTTTTTATGTATCCTATGACATTCGATGAGTTTCTTGGTGCCAACAACGAAGCAGGACTTATCAGTATGAGAAACAATGCTGACTATGCACACCCATTAGACATTGCTTTTCATAAAAAACTGATAGAGTACTTCCGAATATACTTATTGGTAGGCGGTATGCCCGAGGCTGTGTTTGCATGGACTATGACTAAAGATTTCAATCGATGCAGAAGCATACAAGAAGATATTATCCTCACATACGAAGATGACTTCACCAAGTACAAGAAAAGAGTGAATCCGGATTTACTCAGAACTACTATGCGCGGCATTTGCCATATACCGGGTGAAAAGCTGTCATTCAAAAAAATTTCCGATGACTACAGAAGTTCTCAAATCAGAGATGCAATAACACTGCTTACACTTGCCGGAATCATAACTCCGGTCATCGCTACATCCGGCAACGGCATACCACTTGATGCCGAGGCCAATGAGAAAAGCACTAAAATTCTGTTCCTTGACTCAGGATTACTTCTGTCTGTGCTAAAATTGGAAGGAAACTTATCTCAACAGTTAATAGAACTCATTATGACAGGTAGTCCTCAAGAACTTGTCAACAAGGGGGGATTGACTGAAATGGTGGCGGGATTGGAACTCATGCGCAACAAGTCTTGTATCCAACGCCAAAAGATGTTTTTTTGGGAGAAAACAGGCAATAGCGTTGCAGAAATAGACTACCTGGAGATTCACAATCTTAAGATAACCCCAATAGAAGTCAAGTCAAGTACGCAAGGAGGTATGAAGAGTCTATGGATGTTTATGAGGGAGAAGCATCTGACGAACGCATTACGGTGCTCGTTGGAGAACTTCGGTGAGTTCGATTATCAGGACAAGGAAGATAACAATGCTATAAGACACGTCAACGTACATCCTCTTTATGCTTTGTCGCAAATAAATATATAATCAGATTAACAAATTACAAATAGTATCTCCGACGTGCGAATCCACTATATATGACTATCTCAGGGTGGCGCACTGCGTGATTACCCTGAGTTACTTACGGCTGAAAGCACCGACTTTCCTTGTAGATGTTATCTTTTCAACCATTCTACTATATATTCAAATGAAAGAACCGTATCTTTCTCTATTTAACTTCCTGCAGACTGCTTTTATTATAGATTTTTTTGTAACTTTGCGGAAATAATAAACACTTGAACATAAATGGAAAAGATTATACTTACCGGTGACCGCCCTACCGGCAAACTTCACTTAGGACACTACGTTGGTTCACTCCGCCGCCGTGTGGAACTTCAAAACTCGGGAGAATTTGACAAAATTTTCGTTATGATTGCTGATGCTCAGGCTCTTACTGACAATGCTGACAATCCTGAGAAAATCCGTCAAAACATTATTGAAGTGGCTCTCGACTACTTGTCTGTGGGCATTGACCCTGCCAAGACTACTATCTTCATTCAGTCTGCCGTTCCTGAACTTACCGAACTTACGTTCTACTACATGAACCTCGTGACGGTGTCCCGAGTGCAAAGAAATCCAACCGTCAAGACGGAAATCAAGATGCGAAACTTTGAGCAAAGTATCCCTATGGGATTCTTTAATTACCCTGTAAGCCAAGCATCTGATATTACAGCTTTTAAGGCTACTACCGTGCCTGTAGGCGAGGACCAGGCTCCGATGATTGAACTTACGCGTGAAATTGTGGCAAGATTTAACAATGTTTATGGCAAAGTACTTGTAGAGCCGGAAATTCTTTTGCCTGGAAATGCTGCCTGCCTCCGTCTTCCGGGTACTGACGGTAAAGCCAAGATGAGTAAATCGCTTGGCAACTGCATCTACCTCTCTGACACTGCTAAGGAAGTGGCTAAGAAGGTAAAAGGAATGTACACGGACCCGCTGCACCTTAACATCTGTGACCCGGGTCACCTTGAAGGTAACTGTCCGTTTATCTATCTTGATGCATTTTCTCGTCCGGAGCATTTTGCTAAATATGCTCCGGAATATGCTTCACTCCAAGAACTTAAGGATCACTACGTGCGTGGAGGACTTGGTGACGGCACTGTCAAAAAACTCCTCATCAATATTCTTGAAGAAGAATTACAGCCTATCAGAGAACGTCGTCAGCAGTACGAACAAGATATTCCTGCCGTTTACGAAATTCTGAAGAAAGGTACTGAGGTGGCTCGCGAGGCTGCTGCCGCTACACTTGACGAGGTAAGAAAGGCTATGAAGATAAACTATTTCGATGACGCTGCACTTATCTCTTCACAAGTAGAAAAATTCAAAAAATAAAAAACACTGCATCAGTTATATGCGTATAGACATTCTCACAGTACTGCCGGAAATATTTGAATCTCCGCTCGGTTGCTCTATCCTAAAGCGCGCTGCTGACAAGGGACTCGTGGAATATGCTATCCATAATATCAGAGACTACACCACGGACCGCCACCACAAGGTTGACGACTACCCTTTCGGCGGTGAAGCCGGTATGGTGATGAAAATAGAGCCTGTGGATAGGTGTATTTCAGCCCTTAAGGAGCAAAGACACTACGATGACGTTATCTTCACTACTCCCGATGGTGAGATTCTAAACCAGTCAGTGGCAAACACATTGTCGCTTGATGAAAATATTATTATCCTCTGCGGTCACTACAAGGGTGTGGATTACAGAATACGCGAGCATCTGGTGACTCGTGAAATTTCTATCGGCGACTATGTTCTGACAGGGGGCGAAATGCCTGCTATCATTATTGCTGATGCTATTGTAAGGCTTATACCCGGTGCGATAGGTGATGAACAGTCTGCGCTAAGCGACTCTTTCCAGGACAATCTCCTCGCACCGCCCGTATATACTCGTCCTGCGGATTACAAGGGGTGGAAAGTGCCGGACATATTGCTTTCCGGACATGAGGCTAAAATCGACCAATGGAAACATGAGCAATCCGTAGAACGTACTCGTCGTCTCCGTCCGGGACTTCTTGATGAATAATACGGTTCTATATACTGTACGTCTATAAGAATATCAACAGCATAGCCGTGACTGTCCCTAATGGTAAGACGGTTGACGATGCCATTAAGCACTTCAAGAACATTAAGGGAGTCCTGTCCGTGACGGAAGATAAAGTGACGCAGTTAGACTGACGGATTACAGAGCAAGGCAGGCATATAGCGGGATATTAGTAATCCTGTCCTGCACCTTGTAAGGGAGCATAGAGAAACGCACGGCTTGTAATTCCGGATTCTTGGCGAGAAAAGTTTTGAGCGATTTTGCCTTAACATTTTCTTCAGCTTTGACTTCAATAGGAATAACACTTTTTCTAACGAATAACCAAGTAAACTTCACACTTTTCCTAACGAATAGTCGGTTATAGTCACGGCTCTTTCATTTAAAGAGGAAGAAATTGATGAGTATTTATAAATGAAAGCAAGTAAAAGTTACATCATCAGGGAGCCTCGGCGAGGCTTTTAGCGAGCGGACTTCATCCGGAACTTTCACAGACCGCACCTCCCCGAGGTGCGAATTCGTGGTGTGATAAATGAAAGAGTCGTGGGTTATAGTATAGATTTTTAGCCCTTTTGCCTTTTCGGGCTTAGTCATCTGTCACCTGACTTGTACAATAGCCGGAGTACTATGCCTCGCACTGCAAGGTAGGCTATGAAGGCGAGCCAGAGAGCGGTGTTTGCCCATTTCGGGAAAGCAAAGTACCATATTATGAAAAACACTACCATTGCGGTGAACATTGACAGGAGCATTGAGCGGGTACGGGTCATTCCGATATATATTCCGTCCCAGATGAAGGCTGAAATGCCCGCAATAGGTACTAAAGCCACCCATACGACGTATTCTGCGGCTTGTGCTTTTACTGCAGCATTGTCGCATAAGAGCGACACGAAAGTACTGCCGAAGATAAGGTAAACCGCCGTGAAAAGAATTGCTATGCCGAAGCCCCACTTGAAGAGGTTTCGCACCGTTTGTGTCATACTTGCATCGTCTTTTGCACCGCAGTACTTGCCTGCGAGTGCTTCACCGGCGTAAGCAAATCCGTCGGCGAAATAAGAGAAGATTATGAAGAATTGCATCAGTATGGCATTAACGGACAGCATTATGTCACCTTGTGCGGCACCGGTTCTTGTAAACCATAATGTAACCGCTATGAGGCAGAGGGTGCGCAGAAAAATGTCGGTATTGATGCTGAAAAAGCGTTTTAGTTCAGACAGGTCAAAGATGCTGAAGAGGAGGCTTTTGCTTATCTGCAGTTTGTCTGTCAACACAAAGTACAGTCCAAAGAAAAGTCCGAACCACTGTGCTATGAGTGTACCGAATGCTATCCCTGCCATTGCGAAATGAAAATAATACACGAGGGTAAGACTTAGAGCGATGTTTATCAAGTTCACGGCTACGGATATATACATCGGCCTGCGGGAGTTTTGACGACCTATGAACCAACCGGAGAGCGCATACGTTCCGAGCATGGCAGGCGCACCGTAGATGCAGATTTGCGTGTAAGTATTTACGAGTGCTTCCACTTCACCTTTTGCCTCCATAAATTGTACCATAAAGTGTATCAGCGGTCGTTGCAGCAGTATCATTGCAAGCCCTATGGTGAAAGCCACGAGGAGCGAACGGAGAAGAATTACAGTCTGCTTGTCCGTATTTTTTGCACCGAATGCTTGTGCCGTCATTCCGCTTGTACCCATACGCAGAAAGGCAAAACCCCAATAGAGCATATTGAACAGCGATGCGCCTATTGCTATTGCGGCAATGTACTTTTCGCTGCCCAAGTGTCCCGCTATCGCAGTGTCCGCCATAGACATAAGCGGTGCTGTGATGTTTGCCACTATTGAAGGGAGCGATATTGCTAATATTTCACGATTGTTTTTTGAAAGCATTAAAAGCATTAAAAATAAGGCGACTGTGCGGAGCATCACTGCTACACACAGCCTGAAAATTAAATTATCTTATTATGACTTTATTTATGTTGCTTATTTAAGTTTCTTAACTCTGAAGCTATCCCATACAAAGTATGCGATAAGGAGAACGTATGCTATGAGGGCATACACTTGGAGGTTAAGTTCGGATATTCCGGCTGTATAGTTGTAGCCGAAGAACTTGGTGAGTGCAGCGAATACTCCGAAGAGAGCACCACCTGCGATAAGTCCTGAAGCGATAAGTGTACCTCTTTCCTGACGTGCAGCAGTGACTTTGCTGTCCTTTGAAGATTTTTGAAGGAGATATGCAATCGCACCACCTACGAGGAGCGGAGTGTTAAGATGCAACGGGATAAACATACCGAGACAGAATGCAAGTGCCGGCACTCCGAGCCAGTTAAGGAGAAGGGCAAGGATTACGCCCACCATATATAGTATCCATGGCGTATCACCACCCATCATAAGCGGCTCGATAACTTTCGCCATAGCGTTTGCTTGCGGTGCTACAAGTGCATCTTCACCGGTGAAGCCATATACATTGTTAAGGAGAAGCATCACCCCGCCCACTGTTGCTGCAGATACGAGTGTGCCAAGGAATTTCCATGACTCCTGTACTCGCGGTGTAGATCCGAGCCAATAGCCAACCTTAAGGTCTGTGACAAAACCGCCTGCCATAGAGAGTGCAGTACATACAACGCCGCCGATTATCATTGCAGCCACGATTCCGGCAGTACCGTTAAGACCTATTCCCACGAGGATTGCAGATGCTATAATAAGCGTCATTAATGTCATACCTGATACAGGGTTCGTACCCACGATTGCTATTGCATTTGCAGCCACAGTGGTGAAAAGGAATGCTATCGCTATTACCACTATCCATGCCACGAGTGCCTGAATTAAGTTCGTCACTACCCCGAAGTAGAAGAAGAGAAGCACTGCAAGAACGGCGATTCCCATAAAAAATACCACTTTCTTCATAGAGATATCCCATTGCCAACGGATTGGCTTTTCTACCTCTGCTCCCACTTTGAACTCTTTGCGTGCCAGTCCTACTGCTTGCTTGATGATGTCCCATGACTTGATAATACCGATTACACCTGCCATTGCGATACCGCCGATACCGATAAGTTTTGCGTAATCGTTAAAGATATCAACAGGTTGCATTGCCACTATTTCAGGGCTGCCGTATGTTCCCATTAGCGGAATAAGTACCCACCACACGAAGAATGAACCGGCGCAGATAATGAACGCATATTTCAGTCCGATAATATATCCGAGACCGAGAAGTGCCGCGCTGACATTACAACTTAACACTAACTTAGTCTTTGCAGCAAGTGTCTGTCCCCACTGTGTGGCAGTGGTGGTGAGAGTATTAGCCCAGAAGCCGAATGTCTCCACTACGTAGTCATAAACACCACCGATGAGTGATGCCACGATAAGTGTGAGTGCCTGACCCTGGTTTTCTTTATTTTCACCGCTGGCAAGTACTTGCGTAGTAGCAGTAGCTTCAGGGAACGGATATTTACCGTGCATATCCTTGACAAAGTATTTGCGGAACGGGATAAAGAATAGTATTCCGAGTACACCTCCTAAGAGTGAACTGAGGAATACCTGCATAAAGTTCACGTCCATTTCCGGATACTTCTCCACAGGGTATTTTGCCTGGAGGATATAGATAGCCGGTAATGTAAAAATTGCACCTGCCACTATCACACCCGAGCAAGCACCGATAGATTGGATAATAACGTTTTGTCCTAACGGATTTTTAAGTTTTAATGCGCCGGAAAGTCCCACGGCTATAATAGCGATAGGAATTGCGGCTTCGAACACTTGTCCTACTTTCAGTCCGAGGTACGCTGCCGCTGCACTGAAGATTACGGCAAGTAGCAGTCCCATACCTACGGAGTACGGTGTTGCCTCGCGGTATTTTCCGGTAGGGTTCATCATCGGGCGATAAGTCTCTCCGTCTTTTAACTCACGGAAAGCATTTTCGTTCAATGATGAAGGATCCGCACCTGCCGCGAAGTCGTCATTGTATTGCTTTTCTTTTTCCATAATTGTAAAAGTTAAAGTATGATGTTATATATTAATTCACAGTTTATTCATATCCGCACCGGAATTTTGCGGAGCGGCATTAGGCGTAGGGCGCATCAAGATATCAAAGTTTTCAACGATGATTTCCGTGATGCTGTGCTTTAATGCGGCATTATCTTGCCATACTCTCGTCTTAAGCCGTCCTTCAACGTAGAGTTTAGTACCTTTGGAAATGTATTTTTCCGCAATTTCAGCGTCTTTCGCCCACATTACTATGTTGTGCCACTCCGTACGTTCCGGGAGAACGGTGCCTGTCGGTGATGTACGCTGACGTTCAGTTGTGGCGAGGGAGAATGAGGCTACCGCTACACCTTCAATATAGCGTATTGCAGGGTCTTTTCCCACAAAACCTACGAGGATAACTTTATTTACTGACATTGTGATAAGTGTATATAAGTTATTTACTTTCTGTTGCTTGCTTGAATATTTTCACGAAGTCCTCTGCCTGCTGCATTGTCAGCACGAGCGGCGGAAGGAGACGAATGACGTTTGTACCCGAGGCGCCGGTAAACACGTGATAGTCGTAAATAAGGCGTTTACGAAGTTCTTTGGCAGGGTATTCCATTTCTATTCCTATCATCAACCCGCGTCCGCGAACTTCTTTCACTCCTTTTATTCCTCTAAGGACTTTCAAGAGGTATGCACCCACCTTTGCAGCGTTATCCACGAGTTTCTCGTCTTCAATCACGTCAAGGACGGCAGTTGCTGCCGCACATGCGAGATGGTTACCGCCGAAGGTAGTGCCGAGCTGCCCGTACACCGGTTTGAACATTGGTGAAATCAACATTCCGCCCATAGGGAATCCGTTTGCAATCCCTTTTGCCACAGTGATAATATCCGGACGAATACCGGAATATTGATGAGCAAAAAAACGACCTGAGCGACCGTAGCCGGACTGTATTTCATCAAGGATAAGAACGACGCCTTTATCCTCCGTAAGAGTTCTCAACTGTCTCAAGAAATCATCGGAAGGAATTTGTACTCCGCCTACTCCTTGAATACCCTCCACTATCACACAAGCCACATCACCTTTGTCTATCTCTGCTGCCACGGCTTGAATATCACCGAGCGGCACAAATGTGACAATATCATTGCGGTTCACTACTGCCTTGATATTTATATTATCCGTAGCCTCCACAGCAGCGGAAGTACGACCGTGGAATGCCTTGGAGAAGGCTATCACACGACGGCGGGAAGTGTGGAAAGACGCTAATTTGATAGCATTTTCATTAGCCTCCGCACCGGAGTTAATGAGAAAAAGAGAATAATCATCGTAGCCACAGACTTTACCGAGTCGCTGAGCGAAATTCTCTTGAACACGGTTTACAACGGAGTTCGAGTAAAAACCGATTTTATGGAGTTGTTCCTCTACTTTTGCGATGTAGTGAGGGTGAGAATGTCCGATAGAAATGACAGCATGACCGCCGTATAAATCAAGATACTGATTACCGTCAGCGTCCCACACATTGCAGCCGAGCCCTTTTACGATTTCTACATCAAAAAGTGGATAAACGGGAAATAATTGCATATAAACAGTAGTTTTTTCTTATTATTTTGTCCTAAACTGCAAACTTACGCATTTTTTTTTAATTTGCCCCACTTTCAGGGATAGATTTTTGTAAGGAATCACGGCTCATTCATTTAAAAAGTAGAAAACATTATGAATAAAAAGTCTCATACTTTGCTTATTGACCGATAAATCACGTTTTGATGAGTATATTAATATATAATTATCACGTTTTGATGAATTTGAAAATAGCCAATTCTCACGTTTTGATAATTATTCCTATCAGCAAAGGTACATATTTATAATTTGTCACACAAATCTCAGCAATCTTTTCTAATTATATGACGCTTAATTATTATCACACGGCTGAAAAGGCAAAAAGCATTTGCGTTTTGGTCTCTTTAGCCCATAAAGCCATTGCCACATCTCACAGTCAGAGCCTCTGTCTCTAAGAAACACCGTATAAGCACGAAGTGCGCCATGCGGTGTTTCCCACAGCCGTACATCTCCGATGCACTCTAATGATGTAACTTCCTCAGTATCAGAAAAGACCGCACCTCCCCGAGGCTCTTTGCTTCACTTCCCGAGTTTCTCGAGGATATCTTGGAGGTCAGAACTTGCATTGGTGAGGCGAGAGCGACATTCTTCTATTATTTCGGCCGCACGGCGCGTCATCTGCGTAAGGGCATCTATATCGCAGTTCCGGCTCTTCATAGCTTCAAGGATAGATTCAAGTTCTGCTATTGCTTCATTGTATTTTAGTTTTGCTACAGGTTTCATATCATTTGTTTTTAATAGGTTTTGAATTAACAGTGCCGTCAGCGAAATGAGTTGTGATAACATCATTTTCCGACACATCGGAGGCATGACGAGCGTATTTGCCGTTGACTGTGGTAATGGTATATCCTCTGAGGAGAACAGATTGCGGCGACAGTGCCGTCATGAGGTTTTCGTAAGCATCAAGAGCGGATTTACGCATTTCAACTGCATTTTCGGCTGCGGCAACCACTTCCTTACGGAATGAATCAAGTCGCTGCAACTCCGGAGCAATGCGAGTATTGGAGATATTGGAGAGGAAAAGTGCGGCATTATCTACCTTATGCTTGGCATTATCCAGCGCAGAGGTAGCGATAGAAGGTAATTGTCCTTCACATGCTGCGAGATAGCGGTCGGCATTGGTCAAGAGGGAAGTGACGGTAACATAAATACTGTTACCGATATTTTGAAGTTCCGTCAATAAGTTTTGCGCACGGTTTATAAGCCATTCAGCTGCAGCGGTAGGCGTTTTCACCCTCATAGCGGCAACGTAGTCCAGGAGCGTTATATCTCTTTCATGCCCTATACCAATTATCACGGGGAGCGGAAACTGCGCAATGTTTGCAGCAAGGTCGTAGTTCTCGAAGCATGAAAGGTCGTCCGAAGAGCCTCCTCCGCGGATAATAACTACGGTGTCAAAAAATTCCGCACATTTCTGCACCTCGGAGAGAGCGGCTATAATGCTTTGCGCAGCAGTAGGACCTTGCATAGTGGCAGGGAAAAGTCGAGTGTAAAATACGATACCGGAAGGGTTCGCGTGCAACTGATTTTCAAAGTCGCCGTAGCCAGCCGCCGTCTCTGCGGATATAACGGCTATACGTTGTACCGGGTCACACCACGGGAGTGTGCGGTTCATATCTATAATTCCCTCATCGGTCAGTCTGTCAATTATTTCCTGTCTGCGGCGCAGGACGTCACCCAGAGTGAACTCAGGATTAATATCATCAATAACGAGCAGAAGTCCGTAAACGGGGTGAAAGGTAACAGTGACGCGCACCAGCACTTTCATTCCTGTGGCAAGTCGCTGACCGGTGACAAGAGTAAACTTTGCATCAATGTCATATAGAGAGCTTGCCCATATTGCCGCACGCGAGCGAGCGACGGTATTACCGGAGTCATCTTTTTGGATTAACTCCATATAGCAGTGACGCTTACGACTGAGATCGCTCGTTTCCGCCGTCACCCAAATGCCCGTTGTAGCCTCGCCTTGCACTAAAGCCCCGATGATTTCGTTCAGCTCCAGCAAGGTCATGGCACTTCTCTTATCCTGCGAGATATGCTGCATATCAGAGAGTTTTGGACACTAAAATCATTCTGCTGCCATTCCACTTGTAAGTCATAGACTTATACAGCAAGTGAGACACCTTTTCATAGTCAGCAGCAGGGACGTACACGTCAAAGTTCTGAGTCAGTGTGAGAACCTTATTCACGGCATCGTAGTCGTACTTCGCCATCACGAAAGGCACAATACCATTCACAAGTTCCGCGTCCTCTTTGCTGCAACCTTTGACCACCCAGTCCTTCAGCACAGGCTCTTTGAAATGATTACCTTTGAGCGGCTTCCAATCCGTGCCATAAAAAGCGATAGTGCCGTCAATGGCGGGAGTTGCAATATTACGGGTAAAAATATAAGTAGTGTCACCCTTGGCGGTTAGGTCAACGGCAATTTGTGCGATACAAGCACTGTCCGCAGTCTCTTCAATGACAATATCGAGGTCCGTCATAGCGAGAATTCTCGAGCCATCGTAGAGGTCATTACGTATTTTCTTGTCAGACCCGCTTTCATAGTAGTCCACCATATCCATACGTAGCATTTTCGCAGCGTAAGGGATAACCTTCATCGGTGCAGAGTAAAAAGCCTCCTTTGCAGCATCTTTAGCGATAGCGGTAGCGGCAATGATAAGTGAAAAGAAAAGCACTAATGTTTTTTTCATCACAGTTGACTTTAAGTATGGTTAATTATTATCGGAATTCCGTCTTTTATTTCCTTTAGCCTCACGTTCGCGTCGGCGTCTTTCGGCTCTCGGAGACTCTGAGCGGTCATTATCGTCTTTACGAGGGAAATCACGCTTTTTGCGACCCTTGGCAGGGCGACCGTTGAAATCATCGTCACCGGACTTGTTTTTCTGCTTTCTGCCCGAGGCTTTATTATAGTCCTTACCTTCCTTAGCAATCTCGCAGAAAATACGTTTGCCGAAGAAATCACCGCCGGTAAGACGTTCCACCACTCTGCGCGCATCTTTCTGCTTTACATCAAAGAGAGAGTAAGACGGAAAAAGGTCAATTCTGCCCACTTCCACCCTTGCACCGTCAACGTAGCAGTTAATCATCTCAATAAGGTTAGCGGCATAAAATCCGTCACCTTTACCCACGTTAACGTACAGTCTTTCAAGTCCTTTTTCAGCCGTTCTGCGGTCTTTTTCGGCAGCAGTAGGGATAGCGTGTTCACCTTTACCTTCTTTAGCGGACTTCTTGGAAGATTTTTCCTCAACGCAGTCAATATTCGGAGCATCTTTGTAGTACTGAAGGAGACGGTTAAACTCAAGTGCGAGAACCCTCTTTACAAGGTCTTCCTGAGTAAGCCACCCGAGTTTTTTAATGACACCAACAGTGTATTTTTCCATCTGCTCGTCATCAACCTCCACGTGTTCCAGGCGGTCAGCGAGGTTATAGAGTTGTTTTTCTATAATATGCTGAGGTGTAGGCACTTGTTTTCTCTCGAATTTCTTACCGATAATTCGCTCAATAGCTTTAAGCCTGCCCTTCTCCTTGGAGTGGATAATAGCCACTGAAGTACCTGTCTTACCGGCACGCCCCGTACGCCCGGAGCGGTGAGTATATACGGCAGTATCTTCAGGCAGACCATAGTTAATGACATGTGTAA
>JALEMF010000125.1 GCA_022768005.1 Bacteroidales bacterium
ATTCTACCACCTGCTTGGTAAGAGAATGTAAATCCGAAGTCAACACCGTAGATTTTCATGTTAGCGCCGAAACCGCCATATACCTTAGGCATAATGTTACCAGTGCTCTTACGGTTAGTCTTGTAAGCTTTTTGCCAGTTATAAGTATCGATTTCGCCGACGTGAGCAGGATCCCAAATTGCATCAGGAACATCAGTACCGGCCTTCTGGGCAGCGTCTATTTCAGCCTTGTTGATAGGATCATAAAGCTTGTGACCTTCTTTATCTTCAAGAGGACCGTAAGCCTTGTACATAGCGTAACCTGTTTCGTGATCTACACCTGCGTATTCAGTAAGGTACATTTGGTACATAGAACCGCCTTCTTTATAGTAACTGTTACCTGTAATCCATTCGTCGTATTCATTCAAGATAGAAGGAGAAAGCTTAAGCACCTTGTTGCTCGGAATAGTAACGTTGGCGTTGATATCAAGAGTGAAGTTCTTAGTGTTGATAGGAGTGTAGTTAAGTTCAAGTTCAAGACCGTTGTTACGCATAGAGCCGACGTTCATAGGCATTGAAGTGTAACCGTTTGAGTCAGATACAGGAACGTTGAAGAGCATATCGTCAGTTTGGCGGTTGTAGTATTCGATAGTACCGCTAAGCATTGATTTCCAGAAACTGAAGTCGAAACCGATGTTGAAAGAATTTGATTTTTCCCAAGTTATTTCGCGGTTACCTTTGAACACAAGAGTACCGTCTGACCAAACGCCGTCAGCACCTGTGACACGATATTGGTCTTGGTAAGCGTTGAGGAAGTAAACAGAAGAACCAAGGGCGTCATTACCGTTTTGACCGAAAGAAGCTTTGAACTTCAACATATCAATAGCAGAGAACTGTTTCATGAAGTTTTCCTTAGCGATATCCCAACCGATAGATGCTGACCAGAATGAACCCCAACGATTTTCAGGAGCGAAACGAGAAGAAGCATCACGGCGGAAAGAGAAAGCAGCGAAGTAACGGCCATCGTAGTTATATTTAAGACGACCGATGAAGCCGCGGTGGCTGAGAGTGTAAGCACTACCGCCACCTGTCTTTTGGTCGATAGTATTATCAACGAAAGGTACGTCAGGATTGTAAATATTTTGACCGTAAGCGTGGAGTGATTCAACATTATGTTCATCACTTTCATAACCGGCCATAATATCGAAGTTGTGAACATCTGCGAAAGTACGAGAGTAATTTGCGATAAGTTGGAGGTCAAGGTTACGAGAACGGCTTTGTTGTTGTGAAACCTCACCTTTAGAAGCTTGAGATTGGCCGTACATACCGTTAGTAACATAGTGACCGCGAGTGTTGTCAATGCGGTAACCTACAGTACCTGTAACGTATAATTTTTCAATCGGGTTAATTGTAGCATACACCTTAGCGTCCATAATGTCCATAAGGTATTCTTCAGTGTTGTAAAGGAGGTCACTTGTAGGGTTTGCCATAGACATATAGCTACGAACCATATTCGTGCTCTTGCCATCACCATAGTCGTAGATAGGACGACCTGTTCTCTTGTCGCGAGCGATAGTACCGTCAGCGTAACGAACATACATAGGATAAACCGGAGCAATACCGTAAGCAACAGCGAAAGAGTTACCAGATGAAGAAGAAGCATCTGAGGTTTGATCATCAGGATAACCTGAGTTAGCGTAAACATAAGAAACGTTAGTACCGATTTTCAACCATTTCTTAGCTTGGTAGTCAACAGATGCACGAGAAGAGAAACGTTTGAAGTGAGAACCGTAGATAAGACCTTCGTCACCGAGGTAACCTGCAGAGAGGTAGTATTGTATGCGGTCAGTACCACCGTTAACAGAGAAATTGTATTCCTGACGGAAACCGTTAATAAATGAACCCTTAATCCAGTCATCAGCGATGTAGTAGTATTGACCGTCTGAATAACCCGGAGTAGCGTATGGGTTAAACTTACCGTTATCACCTACGAAATATTGACCTTCCGGAGCAGTCCAAGTTTGGTAACCGAGACCTTGCCAGAGGTTAGCGTTAGCGTATTCGTGAGCCTTTTGAGCAGAGTAGCCGTAGAAGTTCAAACCGGCGTTACGGTAACTCTTATAGATAGTTTCCATATAAGTGCGCTGGTCGTTGATAACGTTGTAGTTAGGAATAGCGCGAGAGTTAGAACCCCAACGAGCATCGAAAGTAATTTTAGCTTCACCTTCTTTACCTTTCTTTGTAGTGATAAGAACGACACCGTTAGCACCGCGAGCACCGTAAAGTGCAGTAGAAGCGGCATCCTTAAGGATAGTCATTGATTCGATATCCTGAGTGTTGATAGAAGAGATATCACCATCGTAAGGCATACCGTCAACAACATATAGAGGAGTAGAAATTGCATTGATAGAACCTACACCGCGGATACGGATAGTAGGAGCGACACCCGGTTGACCGTTAGAGCTTAGGACTTGTACACCTGAAACCTTACCTGTGAGGGCTTGGGTAGCAGAAGAAACAAGTGCATCTTCGAGTTGGTCAGCCTTCACAACAGATGCAGAACCTGTATATTCAGATTTTTTAGACTGTCCGTAAGCAACGACCATGACTTCATCAAGGATAGTGGTAGGCTTCAATTTAATTACCATGTCACCTGAAGCAATAGCAACTTCCACAGTTTCAAAACCTACGTAAGAAACTTTAAGTTTGGAAGCATTGTTAGGAACATTCAACACAAAATTACCGTCAAAGTCAGTGGTTACACCAACATTGGTTCCTAATGCGTGAACGCTCGCACCAATCAATGGCTCACCGTCACTTGCGGAAAAGACAGTACCCTTAACGGTGCGACCTTGCGCAAGAGCGCAAATCACAGCCATCATTACTGCCAAAAGTGATAGAAACAGCTTTTTCATACTAAGAATTTAGACATAAATTAATAAATAAACTTCTAATCTATTAAAACACAGCACGTTATGTAAGCTAACCTTTAATTACAGTTAACAAACATTTTGCAAATATAAGTAAAATATTTAATTCTGTAATAAAAAGTGACAAAAAAATTTAGATTTTAACATTTTAAGAATTATGTTTTTCAGCAGAGTTGCAGAGCATACAGACACAAAATGCTGAATAAATAAGTATTAAGGCGAAAAAGATGAAAAATAATAAATTATATTTTTAAGCATCGAATAAGTAATAGTTTTATTTTAAAAATAAGTAAAAACAATACTATCAAATAATGAGAAAAGCGAGTATAATTAGTTAAAAAGGGTGAAATGGGTTGATTTGGCGATTTGACAGATTGTAACTTTGTGGACCATTTTACTTAAAAACCTTTATCAAATGAATACAATGAAGTCCCCTGAAAGCGGAGTTTGCTCCGCAGTAAACCTCCGACACGGCGGAGAGAACGAAAGAAGCTGTCTTAAACCGACAGGAAATCCCGTAATAATCAGCAACTTACCATTGAAGTGCATTTTAGACACAAAATGTAACGAAACAGAAATTCGCATCTTAAAAAAAGAAAGTGAAATATACATTTCCGAGAACAATTCCGCACCGGAACGGCAAATTTCACTTGAAAGCGAGGCTACAGACGCTGTAAAAATCGAAGAAAATAAGATTTTATTAGCAACGGAGAGCGGTTTGGTTACTATTTATAAGGAAAACGGAGAGTGGAAAAAGAAAAGCGATGAAGAGTTTCCGGCAGTGACAATTTACAGTGACCAAAGCACAGTGATAATTTCAAGCAGCATTTCCTCCGCCAAAATCAAAGACAGCGATGGAGCAAAAGGAATATGGCTGGGGAGAGAAGACCGCAAGTCACTAACAAAGGATATCATATCCGCTCACGATGACATACTAAATCAAGCAAAAAAGATGCAGCGACTTACCCAACCGGTACTTGCTCGCTACAAACTGTACGGTAACAATGATGAATTGATTTTCAAATCTCCGGTAGTTCTGCTTACAGTTCCGGAAAAAATATATCAATTCCGCGAGCCGATAACAGTGGGAATGAATGACGGGTACACCGAGCGACAGGGATTTACCGTCCAAGCAGCAAGTTACCAACCGCGGTTCAGAATATCATCTCACAAGTCAAGAACAGACGTGGCTTATATGATAATCGAAATGAGTACCCCGTTTGAGCAAATTGACCGAAACCTGCTCTCCGTATGCGCACTGAACACGGACAAAAACGGACGGCGATACATTACCGCAACTATGCCCGGAGTATTCGAAACGGATAATGCCGCCGACAGCATAATTGACACTCTTAATGACTACGAAAAAGCATTAAAGCCGTGTGCAAGGGTGGAAAAACCGTTTTCGAACGGTATGCCCTACTCTTCGCCCATAACAAAAGTTTACGGCGAAAAAGGCGTTAAAACCGTGAAAGATAATAGCGAAGAACTAAGTGACTTGTCTCTGCCCCACTCTTTTGTGGCACGAAGAGTTTGCGTGAACGGAAATAATCTGTTGATGGGAGATATTATCCGCAAAAGGTACAAGGGATACAATATACTGATAATGTGTAGTCACGACATAGGGAACAGTGATTGGAAATGCGTAATTTCGGTATCATTCCGAAACAGTACGGAAAAAGTGGTAAGAATGGATAGCGGTAATACATGGAACCCGATATCAATAGGTCCGCTTATCGGCTATCCGTCACAAGAAGCAGTGAGTATGACAATAAACTTGCAATGCGGAACGAAAAAATACCGCAGGACGTTTCCGCTGAAAGCATCGGTAAACGGAAATATGGCTTATTACCTCAGTGAGAACTTAAAGCCTATAACTTTCGAAGGTTTCGAGACGGACACATTTTTAGTACCGATGGAAAATATAGTAAATAAGGTGTATTCCGGTACGGTTATCTGCAGCAAGACTTCTGCGCCGAAAATGCCGATATGTATAAATAAAGTGTGTGAGGATAAAATAACGGAAATAAGTACTGCCATTGCAGCACAATCCGGGTGGGATCAAAGCAGATGTCGCTTTTATATATTTACTGACACAAGTACTTACGCCGCAACCTTTACAAATAGTCAGAAACTCCAAGCAGTGAATAAAATCAGCAATTTCGGACTTGCGAGCAATGAATGTGGAACATACATTCCCGCATTAGGATATTACTACGTAAATTCAGGCAAACTGATATGCCTGACAGGAGTTAAAGCAGAAATTATTACTAAGACTGATGCAAAGAAGGTTTGTTACGACTCTATTCACAATGAATTATGGATCATCGGCAATAAGACATTCGTGTATGAACTAAGTCATAACTCATTCTATGAAAGGAAATTGACCGATAAGATACTATACGTAAACAGCGGGTATGCCACCACAAGCAGTTCCACTATCGACATAAGCAACGAGAATAACAATTCGCTGACAGAAATAGAGTGGCGCGACAGATTTGAATCTAAAGGCGCAAGCAGAGCAAGGCTGAAGAATGTAAAAGCAAAAAAAATCAGAGTTCTTCGCAGCATATATGCAGATATAACATCGGCAGCGGTGGAATCGCTGAATATAGAATTAAGGGCAGACCACGGTGCAGGACTCGCCAATTCAAGATTACTATACCGAAGTACACACAACGGAAGCATTAATTCCCCTATCCTTCTTTATACTCCGTTTACACTTCAAGACGGATATTTTATAACAATAAGCGGAAATGTATCTTCCGATACAGAAATACATGATGTAACAGTAAATATAAGACAATGATAGATGATATAATTAAAGAAAATGTTCTGAGAAACAAGCGATTAAAACATAAATATGACCCGATAGCAGGTATAGGCTGTTACGGAAAACGTGTGAGGCAACGGCTTTCCTCAGGCACTGTTTATTTACCTGAAGAGATGACAAAATCCGCAGATTATAAAAAAGTTAACGATAAGATTGAGTTTGACTTACTTCGCTTTAAGTACGACTTTGAATATTGGGCTGCAAAATGCGTCAAAATAAAAGATAAGACAACCGGAAAAAATATTTCATTTATCCTGAATGGTCCTCAGCGCAAACTGCTGTCAGTGCTTGAAGATGACAGGACCGCCGGAAAGCCGTGCCGAATAATAATGCTCAAAGCGAGGCAATGGGGCGGTTCAACGCTTGTACAGATATATATGGCATGGCTGCAAATAATAGTCAGTCCCGGACGTAACTCTCTGATATGTGCGCAAGTTAAAGACACGGCAGCCACAATCCGCGGAATGTATTCAAAACTTTTGGAATTGTACCCTACCGAGTATTTACCATCAGACAAGCCGATGAAGTT